>DATAZS010000019.1:0-5595 GCA_036271915.1 Polyangia bacterium | reverse complement strand
GATCACGCTCTCGCGCACGTCGGGCAGCACGGGGAGCGTCGCCGTGACGGTGGCGTGCCCACGCGCGGTCAGGTCGAGCAACGTGACGTGGTTGCCCTCCTCGCTCGCGAGCGCGAGCGTCTTCCCGTCGGGCGACAGGTCGGCCGAGACGACGCGCGCGTCGCGCACCTCCGCGGGGAACGCGTGCGGCGTGCTGCGCGCGGGGCGCAGCGCCGACGTGACGTCGAGGAGCACGACGTCAGAGGCGCGCACGACGGCGACGGTCCAGGCGCGCGCCGCGGCCGCGAGGCCCAGCACGGGCTCTTTGCCGAGATCGAGCTGGTAGACGACCTTGGGCGCGCCGTTGGCCGCGACGTCGATGACGTCGACGATCGAGCGGCCCGCCTCGGCGACGTAGGCGGCCCGCCCGTCGGGCGACAGCGCGAGCAGGCGTCGGCCCGGGACAGGGGTCACGCCCGCGGCCTTCACGCCGTCGGGGCCGAGCTCCGCCCACGCGAGCTGGCCGGCGTCGCCGCTCAGCACGGCGGCGAGGCGGCGCACGGTGACGGATTTCTCGCCGCGGCCCACGTCGTTGCTGACGACGACCGGCTGCGCGCCCGTCGGCGTGAGCGGCGGCACGCGCACGAGGATGCCGCCGTCGCGCGTGCGCGCGAGCACCGCCGCGGGGCGGCCGCCCACCGTGACGGCCGGCTGTCGTCCGAACGCCGTGCCGTGGATCCACAGCGTCTCGCCGATGACGGCGAAGCCGTCGGACGCCTCGACGTGCAGGTTGCCCTGGAGCGGCACGTCGCCGCCGCCCAGGTCGTCGACCTGATCGACGACGGGCGTGCGCGACGACTCGGCGATGTCGAACCGATCCTCGACGATCTGTTCGCGCGGACCCGCGCATGCCCCCAAGACGAGGAGGCAGGCGCCGAGAGCGATCCGGGGTTGCGTCACGTTCGGAGCGCCCGGAGGGTATGGGAACCCTCCCAGGGTTCCCATCCTAGAGCGGACCCTCGGTGACGTGGAAGCCGATGAGGTTGTTGGGCACGAACGGGTACTCGTCGTACTTCGCGACGAGGTTGTTCGCGCCGTCGAGGACCTGGACCTTCGAGAGCGTCACCATCTGCACGGGCCCGCTCGGGGGCGCGCACGAGGCGATGTACCCGACGACCTTCGAGCCGGTGTCGAACTCGAACGTCACGCGGTGGCTGACCATCTCACGCAGTGTCTTGTAATCCGGCATGGCGCGGACAGTATCACGTCCCTCACTGCGTGGCGGGGTGTCCGGGCGGCAGCTGGCCCTGCAACATCTGCTGCGCGCCCGCGAGCGATTCGTCCTCTTTTTGGAGCTGGTCGAGCGGCAGCTTCACGCCGCGCGCGCCGACGTGAACCTTCTGCAGGATGCCGAAGACGTCGCCCTTGCGCCGCATGATGGGATCGCCGCTCTTGCTGTCGCGCACGGACAGCTGCAGATCGCCGTCGAAGGCGCCGTTCTGGAAGGGCATGTCGGACGCCGACAGCTCGAACGCGACGGGAAACTTGGCCGCCGACACCTTCTTGACGGCGACGAGCGAGCCCCGCGCCGTCGGGTTGTCGGGGATGCGACGCGCGACGATGAAGATCGTGTCCGTCGCCGCGACGTGCTCGCGCATCGCGGACGGCACGACGACCTCACCCGTGATCTTGGCGTTCGGGTCGGCGGGCTTCTCGGCGGCCGGCGGCGCGGGCTGCGCGGGTGCGGCGGCGACGGGAGGGGGCGCGGCGGGGGGCGCCGCGGCGGGCGGCGTCGCCGTCGCGTTCGGCAGCGGCGGCACGCCCGACGGCCCGCCCGGCTCGGACTTCGTGCACGCCGTGAAGGACGAAGCCAGCGCGGTCATCGCGAGCGCGGCGGCGAAGGAATTCATCCGGGAGCTTTGCATGCGCGGAAATTAACACAGTCGGCTATCATCGGCGCCGATGGCAGGTCCCCTCGTCGCCGCGCTGCAAGCGCGCGTGATCATCGCCCCCGGAATCGCCGAGCTCGACTTCGAAATGCGCGAGCCTGAGCGCCTCGTGTTCCGCGCGGGCCAGTTCGTCTCCATCTCTGTCGACCCGGTGCCCTCTACCGCTGACGGCGCGTCGTCATCTTCATCCTCGTCACGCCGCAGCTACTCGATCGCGTCGCAGACCACGGAGGCCGGCCACCTTCGCTTCATCATTCGCGTCGTGGCCGAAGGCGCGTCTTCGAGCTACCTCATGACGTTGCCGCTGGGCGCCACGGTCAACCTCACGGGGCCGCACGGCTTCTTCGTGTTGGACGCCACGCACGCGGGGGACGTCGTCTTCGGCGCGACGGGGACCGGCATGGCCGCCGTCATGCCCATGCTGGGCGAGCTCGCGGCGCGCATCGAGCCGGGCCGTCGCCATGTCTACTGGGGCGTGCGCGAGCCGTCCGACCTCTTCGCGCGCGCCGAGATCGAGGCCCTCGCCGCGCGCGCGGGCGCGACGCTTTCGCTGCACCTGACGGCGCCACCCGCGGGCTGGACGGGCGCGTCGGGACGCATCACGGCCGCGATCCTCGAGGCGCTCCCGACGCTGACGGCGCCCACGTTCTATCTCGTCGGCAACGGGGCGATGATCACCGAGCTCAAGCGCGAGCTCGTGGCGCGCGGCGTGAACCGCAAGGCGCAGATCCGCACCGAGGCGTTCTTCGACTAAATCCGTCGCCGTTTGGCGGTAGTATGACCTCGATGAGGACCCCCGGGCGCGCCTCGCTCGGCGTCGCGTCGCTCTCGGCCGGGGCGCTCGTGTTGTCGTGCGCAGGCAGCACGGAGCCGCCGGTCGCGGTGACGGGCGTGATGCCCGTGGCGGCGTTCAACGATGCGACCGTCTCGATCGTCATCGAGGGCGGCCCGTTTCGTCCCGCCTACGACATCGACACGAGCGGCGGCGCGACGACGGCCGAGCTCGGCGCCTTCACGGCCTTCCTCTCACGCCCGGGCGGCGGCACCGATCACGTCGTGCCCACGTCATTGACGTGGCTGAGCACGACCGAGCTCGCGGCCGAGCTGCCCGACGGAATCGCGCGCGGGACGTACGACGTCGAGGTGCGTGATCCACGCGGGCGACTCGGGACGCTCGCGAGCGGGTTTTCGTCCCTGGGTCCGGACGTCACGCCGCCCGCCGTCGCGATCGTCGAGCCTGTCGCCGGAACGATCGTGAACGCGCAGGCGGAGGTCCCCGTCGCGTTCACGGCCAACGACGGCCTCGGATATCTCTTGCAGCTGCGCTGGCTGGTCTCGTCGGCCGACGTCGAGACGCAATCGGGGACGTGCCCGTTCGATCCCAACGCGCAGCAAGCGACGTGTCGCTTCCTGTTCATGGTGCCGCCGCCGCAACAGGCGGCGTCGGCGCTGCCGCTCAACGTCGTCGTCGAGGCCGAGGACACGGCCCACAACGTGGGACGCGCGCAGATCACGCTCGCCGTGGGCGTGACCCCGGTCGCGAAGTCGCTCGCGCCCGCGCAGGGGCCGGCCGTCGGCGGCACGCTCGTCTCGGTCGTGGGGGCGAACTTCATCGCGGGGACCCAGGTCTTCGTGGGC
Source organism: Polyangia bacterium (assembly GCA_036271915.1). Lineage (GTDB taxonomy): Bacteria > Myxococcota_A > Polyangia > Fen-1088 > Fen-1088 > DASZFV01. The sequence continues at coordinate 2,029 of DATAZS010000019.1, read as the reverse complement.
GACCAGCCGCTGCAGCCGAACGGCGGCACCGTGATGAGCCCGACCCTCGTCAAAGGCACGACCGTCGCGCAGCAGCCTGGCGTGTACCCCGTGACGGTGCAGACGGGCGCGGCGTCGGTCCAGGCCGGCACGTTCGAGCTCATCGGGCGTCCCCAGGTGCTTCTCGTGAGCCCGACGATGGGCCCGCCCGCGGGCGGCACGCACGTCGCGATTGTCGGGAAGTACTTCCGCGCCCCGACCCAGGGCAGCACGCGCATCCTGTTCGGCTCCGACGGCACGAGCGCGGCCGCGCTGTGCTGTCCGATCTTCGTGAGCCAGAACCGCATCGAGGGGCTTACGCCGCCGGGCGCGGGTGCCTCGACGATCTTCGCCGAGGACGCCATCGCGGGCGTGGGCCAGCTGCCGCTCGCGTTCAACTACGTCTCGCAGGACGACGCGGGGGCCGAGATGCCCACCGGCTGCCACTGCGCCGACGGGGGCGCGCCGTGAAGCTCGGGCGCAAGCTGACGTTGCTCGCGCTCGGTGTGTCGGCCGTGCCGCTCGCGATCGCGGGCTACTGGTGGCTCAGCATCGGCCAGGGCGCGCTGCGCGCGTCGATCGAGGAGAACGAGCTCACCGTCGCCAAGCAGGTCGCCGACCACGCCGGCAGCGAGATCGGGAACATGCTCTCGATCCTGCGCACGGACGCGCGGATCTTCGATCTGACGCGCGGCGGGCTCGGCGAGGCGCCGTCCAACCAGGCGCTGCTGAAGTTCCTGCAGCTCGTCTATCACCAGAGCGACGACTTTTGCGCGGTCGCGATGTTCGACGAGCACGGCGCGCCCGTGGGCCAGCCGGCCTACCTCGAGACGCCGGCCGCCTACGAGGCCTTCCGCAACCACGAGCCCATGCGCCCCACCGACGTCGAAGGGGTGGGCCTGATGGCGCCGCTCGGCCAGGCGCTCGGCCGCGGGCAAGGCGTGGGGCCCGTCTTCCTCGGCGGCCCCGGACGCACGCCGCACGTCGTGCTCGCCGTGGCATTCGATCCGAAGCTGGGCGGCGGCAAACGCATCCTGTGCGCCGAGATCTCGCTCAAGCGGCTGGGCGACTACGTCGCGACGCTGTCGGATCACGACACCGACGTGAAGCTGCTCGACGCGCGCGCCCGCCTCGTCGCCTCGGGCGGCAAGGCCGGCGTCGCGCACCTCGAGGCGCAGCGCACGCCCGGCGGGCGCGAGGGCGATCTCGCGACGGGCGAGACGGTCTCCGAGTACGCGGCCGACGGCCGGCGCGTCATGGGCGCCTTCGCGCCCACGGGGCCGTGGGGCTTCGGCGTCGTCGTCGAGAAGTCGGTCGACGTCGCCTTCCAGCCCGTGCGGCGCATCCTCTTCGCGACGCTGTTCTGGCTCGCGATCTCGACCGTCGTCGGCGCGATCGCGGCGCGGCTGCTCGCGCGGCGGCTCGCCGTGCGCGTCGAGGGGCTCGCGGCGGGGTCGCGGCAGATCGCCGCGGGACGGCTCGAGACGCGCATCGCGCAGGGCGCCGAGGACGAGCTCGGCGATCTGGCCGTCGCGTTCAACAAGATGGCGGCGGGGCTCGACGACGCGCGCACGAAGATCACGCAGCAGACGACCGAGATCATGTCGTGGAACCAGACGCTCGAGCGGCGCGTGGAGGACAAGACGCGCGAGCTGCGCGAGGCGCAGGAGCTCCTGCTGCGCTCGCGCTCGCTCGCGGCCATCGGTCAGCTCGGCGCGGGCGTCGCGCACGAGATCAACAACCCCCTCGCGGGCGTCCTCGGCATCACGCAGCTCCTCATCGTCGACCTGCCGCCGCACCACCCCGCGCGCCCGCTCGTGCAGGACGTCGAGACGCAGGCGCTGCGCATCCGCAAGATCGTGCAGAACTTGCTGCGCTTCGCCCAGCGCCAGGGCGGCGAGGACTTCGGTCCGCTCGACCTCGCGCGCGTCCTCGACGACGCCCTCGAGCTGTGCAGCCCGGGCGATCTGCAGCAGGCTGGCGTCCAGGTCGTGCGTCGGTATGCTCAGCA
>DATAZS010000018.1:0-17102 GCA_036271915.1 Polyangia bacterium | reverse complement strand
CGAGCACGAGGGCGATCAATCGAGAATTCGTCATGCGCGCAGCATAAACGCGACGTTTCGTGAGGGGAAGACCCTCACGGCCGCTCGCATGAGACCCTCACGCCCGCTCGTACGTGACGTAGAAAGCGCGGTCGCCCGCGCGGCGCTCGGTGACACGCCACGCGGCGCGATCGAACGGCGGGAAGGACGTGTCGCCGTCGGCGTCGAAGGTCAGCTCGGTGAGCACGAGGCGCGTCGCGAGCGGCAGCGCGAGGCGAAAGATCTCGGCGCCGCCGATGACGAAGGGCGCGGCGTCGGTCGTGCGCGCGCGCGCGATGGCGTCTTCCAGCGACGCGACGACCTCGCGCTCGTCGTCGCGGCCGCTCACGACGCCCGCGCGCGTGACGACGAGGTTGCGACGGCCTTCGAGCGGGCGGCCCGTCTCGTCCCAGGTCTTGCGCCCCATGATGACGGCGTGGCCCATCGTCGAGCGGCGGAAGTGCGCGCGATCCTCGGGCAGATCCCACGGCACCTTGCCGTTCTTGCCGATGACGCCGTCGCGGCTCACGGCGGCGATGAGGGCGAGCGGTGGACGTGGCGGCGTCATGACGAAGGCTTAAGCTTATCCGCATGTCTCAGCACACGGCGACCATCAAGTGGACGTTCGGCGACGGCGACTTCGGCAAGGGGCGCTACTCGCGCGAGCACACGTGGACCTTCGACGGCGGCCACGTCGTGAACGCGTCGTCCTCGCCGACCGTCGTGCCCATCCCCATGTCGAACCCGTCGTACGTCGATCCCGAGGAGGCGTTCGTCGCGTCGCTGTCGAGCTGTCACATGCTGACGTTCCTGTACGTCGCGAGCCGCAAGGGCTTCACGATCACGGAGTACGTCGACGAGGCCGTGGGCACGATGACGAAGAACGAGGCGGGCACGCCGTGGATCAGCAGCGTCGTGCTGCGCCCACGCATCGCGTGGGCCGGCGACAAGAAGCCGACGCCCGACGAGGAGCACGCGCTGCACGAAGCCGCGCACGCCGGCTGCTTCATCGCGCAGTCAGTGAAGACCGACGTGCGCGTCGAACCGGCGGGTTGACTCAGGAGCCGAACGTGACTGCGAAGCCGAGCCCGAGGTGGAGGTAGCGGGTGCGAAAGTCTACGTCGACGCTCTGCCCAGCCATAGAGAACGTCGAGCTCTGGAAACCCCACTGGTAGCCGAGGTCGAAGACGACGAAGGCGTTGGGCAGGATCTGTCCGCTCACGCCCGCTGCAACATCCAGCAGGAAGCCTTTCGGGTTACTGAACGACCCGTCTGCGCTGGCATTCGGCAGATCGATGATCGAATAGCCGGGCGAGACGCGACCGAACACGAGAATGCGCGGCGAGACCGGAGCCTGCGCCGTCAGGCGCACGCGAAAATCGTATTGGGTCGCCGACTCAGTGCCGTTCGAGCCCTTGACGTTGAAGATGATCTGCGGCGAAAAGCCGAGCGTGAAATACGGTGACAGCGCGTAGTCGAAGAAGGGGGAGAGCGCCGTCGCCAGGTCGGTGTCGGAGGACTCGCTGATGTTCTGGCCGCCGGAGCTCCCGCTCAGCGACAGGTTGCCCGACGGCAGCAGCGAGAACGACAACCCGAGGGCTGCCGGGTGCGCAGGTTGCGCCTCTTGCGCGCGCGCGACCGTCGACGCGCCCATCACGCTAAGGACACAGGCGAAAGCGACACCACAACGAACCAACGTTCCACCCACGGATAGACGCGTCATTTTGCGAGGCCTCCTTCGTTGAGAGGCGCCACAAGTATTCGACCAGGTCGGGGCCGTCAAGCTGCGGCGAATTGTCGCGGCAAGCGGCCTCAGAGCGACGTCGTCGCGATCTCGGTGAGCTCGTCGTCGGTGAGGGCGATGGGGTTGCCCTTCATGCTACTCGCAACGCGCGCCTTCGCGACGAGCTCGGGCACGCGCGCCGCCGTGAGGCCGTGGCGCCCGAGGCCCGGGATCTCGAGCGCGGCGCAGAGGTCGGCGATCCACGTGACGCCGTCGTCGATCGTCGCGTCGGCGCGGTCGGTGACGACGGTTGCGATCTCGCGCAGGCGGGCGAGCGCGGGCGTTTCAGGCGCGCGCGACGCGAGAGCGCGTGCGTTGACGCGCAGGACGGCCGGCAGCAGCGCCGCGCACACGGCGCCGTGGGGCGCGGAAAACATACCGCCGAGCGGCGCCGCGAAGCCGTGCACGGCGCCCAGGCCCGCGTTCGCGAGGCAAAGACCGCCGAAGAGGCTCGCGAGCGCGAGCGCCTCGCGATCGGTGGGAGCGATCGCGCGCCCCGCGCGCGCGTCGGTGTAGGCGCGGCGAAGCGCCCCCGCCGCCCGTCGGATGCCCTCGCGCGCGAGGCCGTCGGTGAGCGGGTTCGCGCGCGCCGAGACGAGCGGCTCGATGAGCTGCGACAACGCGTCGAGGCCGCTCGACGCGACGACGGCCGCGGGCAGGTGCGCGAGCAGATCGGGATCGACGAGCGCCACGCGCGGCAACATGAGCGGGCTGCGCAGGCTGGCCTTCACACCATGCTCGGGCGCGGCGAGGACGGCGTTCTTCGTGACCTCGGAGCCCGTGCCCGCCGTCGTCGGGATCGCGATCAGCGGCAGCGACGGGCGCGTGAGGGGCAACCCGCGGCCCACGACCTCGAGGTAGTCGAGCGGGTCGCCGTCGTTGCCGAGCAGCGCCGCGATGGCCTTCGCGGCATCGAGCGCGCTGCCGCCGCCGAAGCCGATCACGAGATCGCAGCTCGCGGCGCGCGCCGCCGCGACGCCCGCGCGCGCGACGGCGACCGTGGGCTCGCCGTCGACGGCGAACACCGTCCAGCGCACGCCCGCGGCGTCGAGCGGCGACGTGACGACGCCCGCGCGCGCGGCCGATCGCCCCGTGACGAGCAGCGCGTGCGCGCCGAACGCGCGCGCGATCGTGCCCACGTCGCGCGTCGCGCCCGCGCCGAAGACGACGCGCGCCGGGGCCGCGAGCTCGAAGGCGTGCGAGGTCACCAGCCGGCGTCGTCGGGCGAGACGTTGACGTAGCGGACGTTCGTGCGCGGCTCGGCCATCATGTCGGCGACGGTGTCGCGCCAGCGCGCGTAGTGCGCGGTCGCCTTGTGCGCCGCAGGCGCGTCGGCGTCGCGATACGCCTCGACGAACACGAAGCGCGTCGGGTCGTCGATCGACTGCGTGACGTCGAAGCGCGCGATGCCCGGCTCGCGCTGGCTCGCCCGCGCGTTCTCGATGGACGCCGCGATGAACGCCTCGACGGCCTCGGGTTTCACGTGGACCTGGATGTGGACGACGAGGAGCGAAGTGGCCATGCGCAGCAGGCTAGCAAATCAATGGAGGATGAGGGTCTCGAGAAGGATGATCGTGATCCCCGCGAGCGAGCCGCCCGCGATGATCCCGGCACAGAGCGTCTCCTGATCCCTGACGAACACGCGGTGGAACGCGGACTTCTCGTCGTGGCTGCGGCGCGCCGCCAACCAGAAGATCAGCGCGCCGAGGCCCATCGCGAGCGAGTCGCTGAAGCGCAGGATGAAGCCGAGGCCGAAGGCGACGCCCGACAGCGGGAAGCGGCCCGCGGTCCGCTGACTCGCGACCTCGATGAGCACGCCCAGCAGCGCGCCCACGGCCATGGCGATGCGCGCCGTCGGGTGCAGAGATCCGAAGCCGTGGCTCAGCACCTCGGCCACGCTTCGCCACACCTGCGCAGAGGGCATGGGCAGCCGCTCGCTCGTGAAGAGGGACACGTCGCCGTGAAACAGCGAATAGAAGACGGGCACGGCGATCAGCGAGCCCGCGATGATGCCGAGCACGTGGCCAACCGCCTGCTGGCGAGGCTTGGCGCCCAGCATGTACCCGGGCTTGATGTCCATGAGCAGGTTGCTAGCGTTCGTCGCGACGTCGCTCGAGATGCCGGCCGTCGCGACGTTGGTCCCCGTGTCCCCGCGCGCGACGACGCTGAACGTCAACTGCGTCAGCTTGCCAATCGCGCTGCCCGGCGTGATCGACGTCAGCGCCGTCGAGTTCACGGCGATGAGCGTGAACACGAACACGAGCGGTACGGCGAGAGCGCCCGTCCACAGCGCGACGCCGAACATGAGGTGCCCGGCGATGACGACGGCCGCGCCCACGACAGGGATTCCAACGACGAAGACGCGCATCGGCAGCTCGATGTCGGCCAGCAGATCCGTTGCTCTGCTCCGCCCGAACATGCCCGCGAAGGACTGGATAATGACCTTGGGCTTCGACAGGAACGCCCACAGCGACGACGTCGTCATGAGCGCTGCGCCGCCCCAGAGCGACCACGTCGTGATGGCCTTGAAGGTGGCGTGCGGGATGATGCCGACGTGGATGAGGATCGGTGCGGCGATGAGGTAGTTCAGCACGGCGCCGAGGACGAGCGAGGCCGCCGGCTTGACGCCGATGAGACCGCCTGTCCCCAGCATGACGATCGACGAATCGAACCGCACCGTGAGATCGCGCAGCGGCGTGCCGAGGATGCGCGGCGTGACGACCTTGTAGATGAGGTCGTCCCAATAGTCGGGCAGCGTCAGGAACTTCACGTGCAGCGCCTCGAGCACGCGCGCGCTGCGCAGCGTCTCCACGAGCGCCGAGAGCGCGGCTGCCGCGGCGAGCACCTTCGCCTTGAAGACGCCGTCGGCGCCCTCGCCCGTGTGCAGGTTGTCCATGACGACGCCCGCGGCGTAGCCCTCCGGGAAGGGCAGCTGTTCGTCGTTGATGAAGCGCTTCTTGAGTGGGAACGCGAAGAGCACGCCCAGGACAGCCAGCAGCGCCATCCAGATCGCGGCGTGCACGGGCGGGATGGGCTGGCCGGTCACCAGCATGTAAGCCGGGAGCGAGGAGACGAGCGGCGCCGTCATGTAGCCCGCGCTCGTCGCGATGGACTGCATGGCGTTGTTCTCGAGGACGGTCATCTCGCGGCCGATGCCGATCGCCGCGAACATCTTGAACGCCGCAAACGAGACGACGACCGACGTGAGCCCGACGCCGAGCGTCCACCCCGTTCGGATGCCGACATAGAGGTTGGTGAGGGAGAGCAACCCGCCCAGCGCCATTCCCGTGATCGCGGCGCGCAGAGTGAGCTGGGGCATGTCGCCCTTGAACACGTTGGCGCGCCACCAAGTGTCCTTCTGTTCGAGCGTCCAGGTGCGGATTTGCTCTGGCGTGAGCTCGGGGATCGCCACGTCTAGCGGCCCACCGGCGAGGGAAAAGCCATGGGCGCAACATATCACCCGGCTCGGATCGCAAGCATCGGGCGCCTTGTGTTCGCGGCACGAACTCGAGCCGCTCCGGCGCTTCGAGGAGCCGCCGCGCGAGTACGAGGCGCTCTTCGCGACGCCGCGGCCCGAGCGCGCCGAGATCAGCGCGCGGCGCTGAGCCACCAGTCGCCGCGCGCGCGGCCCAGGCGCCACACGCCGGCGATCTGTTTTTCGGCGGTTCGGCGCAGCAGATCGTCGAAGGTCTTGGCGCCGGCGAGCGTGCGGTCGTCGGCGTCCCACGTGCCCGAGAGGATCGCGTTCGTCGCCGCGACGCGCGCCGACCAGGCGCCGTGCCAGCCGCGCCGCGCCTGGCGCGCCGACCACGTGCCGCCCATGACGCGGTTGCCGTGATCGTCGACGAGGGTCCAGGTGCCGACGGCGACGTCGGGGGTCGCGAGGGCGATGTCGGCTGACCAGGCGCCGCGGAAGACCTGACCTGCGCGGTTCGTCGCCTCCCCGAAGCCCGAGACAGGCGCCGCCGGCGCGGCGGCGCGCGCCGCGTTCGTCATCACGCCGAGCGCGATGAGCGCGACGACCGCGATGAGCGCCGCGCGACGCCTCATCGCGTGAGCGCGGCGGCGATCTTGCGCGGCAGCGCGGCCGTCTCGATCTCCTCGAGCGGCTGCGGCAGCGCGAGCGACCAGTTGGGCCACTCCGTCACGGTGCCCGGCATGTTGGGGCGCTCGGGGACGGCCAGCGCGTCGTCGAGCGTCGCGAGCAGCACGCGCGACGGCGCCTCGGCGAGCGCGGCGTACGTGCGCTCGATCGCGACCTCGTTCGACGCGTCGGCGGGCAGGCCGTCGAGCTGCGCGATCTTGTCGCGAAGCCCGCGCATCGCCGCCTCGTTCGGCGCGAGGCCGATGCGCTTCTGATCGGCGACGTCGCTGCCCGACCACAGGCCCGCGATCGTCGCGAGATCGTGCGTCGTCACGCTCGTGAGCGCGAGCTCGGGGAAGTGTCGCGGCGCCGTGGGCTCGAAGTAGAGCAGCCGGTACGACAGCAGCTTGCGCTTCGCGAGCGTCTCGCGCACGCCGTCCTCGACGGTGCCTAGGTCCTCGCCCACGATGAACGCGCCCGCGCGCGCGCTCTCGATGGCCACGATCGCGAGCAGCTCGTCGGCGCGCGCGCGCACGTAGGCGCCGCCCTTCGCGCCCACTCCACGCGGGATCCAGAACAGGCGGAACAACCCCATGACGTGATCGATGCGCAGCCCGCCCGCGTGCGCGAGCATCGAGCGGATCGTCTCGATGAAGGGCCGATAGCCCGCGGCGCGCAGCCGGTGCGGCACGAACGGCGTCAGACCCCAGTCCTGGCCCGTCGCGCTGAAATCATCGGGCGGCGCGCCGACCGACACGCCGGCCGCCATGAGCTCCTGCCAGCACCACGCGTCGGCGCCCGCGACGTCGATGCCGATGGGCAGATCGTTGACGATCGCGATCTCGCGCGCCGCGGCCGCGAGCTGGACGTCGAGCCGCCACTGCAGCCACGCGTGGAAGCGCACGCGCGGCGCCTGCTCGTCGCGGAAGACGCGCACGGCCGCCTCGTCGGGGCGGCGGTGCTCGACGGGCCAGCGGCGCCAGTCCTTGCCGTGCCGCTCGGCCAGCGCGCAGTACGTCGCGAACTCGACGAGCGCCGTGCCCTGCTGCGCGCGGTACGCCTCGAACGCCGGAGCCTCGGTGAAGCCCGCGAAGATCGCCTGCAGCGCCTCCATCTTGAGCCGAAACACGGCGTCGCGATCGATGCGCCGGTCGCTGTTGAGCGCGCGGCCCGCGTTCGCGAGGCGCTCGCCCACGGCGCCGAGCGCCTCGAAACCCGGCACGTCCTCGACGCGCAGGAAGAGCGGGTTGCGGAAGCGGCGGCTCGACGGGTAGTACGGCGACGGCTCGATGAGCGGCACGGGCGTGGGCGCCGACAGCGGGTTCACCATGATGCACCCCGCGCCGAGGCTCCGCGTCCAGCGTCCGAGGCGCGCGAGGTCCGCGAGATCGCCCATGCCCCAGCTCGCGCGCGAGCGCGCGGCGTAGACCTGCGCGGCCCAGCCCCACGTGCGCAGGTCGTCGGGCAAATGACAGGCCGCGGGCGCGACGATGAGCGTGGACTCGCGCCCGTCGCGCGCGCGCGCGCGGTGGTAGCCGATCGGAAGATCGTCGGGCAGCGCGGCGTCCGCCGTGCGCGACGTGCCGTCCTCGAGCAGCAGCTCGACGGGCGCCGTCAGCGCGCGCGAGTCGCCCGGCTGCACGACGCGCACGAGATCGTCGGCCGTGCCGTCGCGCCCCGAGACGGCGTCAGCTGAGTCATCGCGTTCTGCGTGGGCGCTGTCCTGATCGGGGACGCCCATGGCGCGCCGGAGCGCGGCCCGCGTCTCGGGCGTCGTGACGTGCTCGGCGCCGTGGGCGTCGTGATAGCGATCGGAGATCCCGAAACGGTCGGTGGACATTCGCGCGTGCGGCTCCCGTTCTGCGGTGCGCGCTCATGTTACCCTACCGGCCGCTGATGGCGCGTCACGGCCGCTACACCATCCTGGGCAAGCTCGCCGACGGGGGCATGGCCGAGATCTTCCTCGCGACCCAGCACGGCGCCGAGGGCTTCGAGAAGCACGTCGTCCTCAAGCGCGTGCTCACGCAGTTCTCGGCCGACCCGCAGTTCCGCAACATGTTCATCGACGAGGCGCACATCTCGATGAGCCTGCAGCACAGCAACATCGTGCAGGTGCTCGACCTCGGCGTCGCGGGCAGCCGCTTCTTCCTCGTCATGGAGCTCGTCGACGGGTGGGATCTCGAGCGCATCCTGCAGCGCGCGCACGGCGCCGGCATGGTGTTCCCGCCCGCGCTCGCGCTGCACGTCGTGACCGTCGTGTGCCGCGCGCTCGCCTACGCGCACGCCAAGATGCGCGCGGGCAAGCCGCTCGGCATCGTCCACCGCGACATCAGCCCCAACAACGTCCTCATCAGCGAGCAGGGCGAGATCAAGCTGGCCGACTTCGGCATCGCGAAGGCGCAGCGCAAGCGCGAGCAGACCGCGGCGGGCGTCATCAAGGGCAAGGTCGCGTACATGTCGCCCGAGCAGGCGACGGGCACGGCCATCGACCGGCGCTCCGACATCTTCTCCGTCGGATCGCTGCTGTATCGAATGATGACGAACGCGCTGCCGTTCGACGCGCCCACGGATCTCGAGCAGCTGCTGCGCGTGCAGAAGGCCGACGTCACGCCGATCGAGAAGGTGAAGCCGGGCTTGAGCCCGGCCGTCGCCGCGATCGTGACGCGCGCCATGCGCCTCGCGCCCGCCGAGCGCTACCAGACGGCCGACGAGATGCTGGCCGACGTCGAGCGCGTGCTGCGCACCGACTTCCAGTCGGCGGGGCAGACGGAGCTCAAGCTGTGGCTCGAGCAGCTCAGCCGGCGCGACAACCTCGAGAGCATCGGCAAGCACCGCGTCGACACGAGCGGCATCGTCAAGGACGTCCTCGGCACCGATCTGTCGGCGGGCACGTCGTTCGAGCTCGACGAGGTCCACGAGATCACGACAGGGATGACGGAGTTGTCGTCGGTGTCGGGCGCGCGCCCGCCGCCCACGCCGCCGCCCGTCGTCGTCGATCCAAAGGCCGCGCGGCCTGACGCCGCCGATCGATCGCCGCGCGGCCCGACGCCGTCGCCCGCGCTCACGCCGCCGCTCGTGACGGCCGCCGTGCCGCCGCCGCGCCGGCGGCTGGGCGGGTTCTGGTTGGGCGCGATCTTCGCGCTGGGCGCCGTCGTCGGCTTTCGTTACCTCATGGGTTGGGCCGATCGCGAAGGTTTCATGGCGAAGCTCGGCTTCGGCTCCGACGGACACGCGGGGAGCGGCGTCATGGGCCCGCCCGAGCCGCCGGCCGCGCCGCCGCCGCCGGTCGCCAAACAAGCGGAGCCCGCGCCCGTCGTCGTGCCAGCGCCAGCACCTGCGCCTCCGCCCGCGGTCGACGCCGCGACCGCCGTCGTCGTCGTCGCCGCCGAGCGAGACGCCGCGACACCCGACGCGAACAAGCCCGTGGCCGAGGACGACGACACGGACGACGCCGACGAAGAAGAGCTGCTGCGCAAGGCGGTCCCGAACGCCGAGCAGGCCGTCATCGGCGCCGACGGCGCCGAGCCCGAGAAGGCGGCCGAGAGCAAGCACGCGGCGCCCGAGGCCTCTGGACCCAAGCGCGCGACGAAGCCGAAGCACGAGACGGCGATCCTGCATTTGAAGACGGTGCCCGTGGGCGCGATCGTGAAAACGAAGGGACAGGTGCTGGGGCGCACGCCCATCAACCTGCACTTCCGCACGGGGAACACCTACGAGCTGACCTTCGTCAAGAACGGCTACGTGCTCGCGAACCGCCTCGTCACCGTCGCGAATGCCAAGGACAAGACCATCGCGGTCGCGCTCAAGAAGCGGCCCGCGCCGCGCAAACGCTCGTTCTTCCACCCCCACAGGTGAGCCTCATGTCCCGCACCATCACGCAGCTCGTGGCGTGCTTGATCCTGTTCTCGTGCGCGTGCCGTTCGCCGTCTCCGCCCGCGCGCGTCGACACGCCGCCCGCGCGCGCCGACGTGGCCGCGCCCGCGTACAACGTCGGCGCGGGCCGCGCGGCCGCGCTCGCCGCGATCGACAAGGCGCGCGCCGCCAAGCTGGCCGACGTCACGCGCGCCGTGAGCTTGCCGTCGATCGAGCGCCTCGTGCAGGACGCCGACGCCGTGCACGCGCACGTCACCGATCCGTCGCGCGATCTCGCGTTCGTGCAGCGCACGCTCGAGGCGGCGCACGGCTACGCCGACGTCCTCTCGGGCGGCGAGGATCCCTACTGGTACGCGCGCGGCCCCATGGTGAAGGCGTATCGCTCCGAGTGGGACGACACGCTGCAGCCCTACGCGCTCTACGTGCCGAGCGACTACGACGACAAGCGCACGTGGCCGCTCGTCGTCGCGCTGCACGGCGCGGGCTCGAACCACCGCCACATGCTCCGCCGCGTGTTCGGCCTCGACAACCGCCCGGGCGAGAGCGACGAGGAGGCTTCGCGCAACGATCTGCCATTCCCCGACGTCGAGGCGATCGTCGTCGCGCCGTACGGCCGCGGCGAGATCATGGGCTACGACGGTCTCGGCGAGGAGGACGTGCTGCGCGTCATCGCCGACGTGCGCCGCGCGTACAAGATCGATCCCGCGCGCATCTCGCTCACGGGCCTGTCGATGGGCGGCGGCGGCACGTGGACGATCGGCCTGCGTCACCCCGAGCTGTTCTCGGCGCTCGCGCCCGTCTGCGGCGTCACCGACGTGCGCAAGTGGATCAAGCCCGAAGAGGCCGGCGACTACGATCTGAAGGCGCTCGAGGCGCTGTCGCCGCTGGCCTTCGCCGAGAACGCTGCGCGCCTGCGCGTCTTCATCTTCCACGGCGACGCCGATCCCGTGGTGCCCGTCACCGATTCGCGGCGCATGGTCGAGCGCTTCAAGGCGCTCGGCTGGCTGGGCAAGACCGTGACGTACACCGAGTACCCGGGCGTCGATCACCACGCGTGGGTGCCGGCGTACAAGGACGCCGCGCTCCTGCGCACGCTCGCCGAGATCAAGCGCGATCCCAAGGCGCCGTCCTCGGCGCCGAAGCGGTTCCCGGCCGATCGCGCCGTGCCTGCCCTCTTCGGCAAGAGCGCGCCGCGCGAGCGGCCGCACATCTATGTCTACGGCACGCACGGCGCGCCCGACGCCGTCGCCGCCGCGCGCACGTTCGCCGAGACGATGGCCGACTGGGGCCCTGGCGTCTCGGCGCGCTTCGCCGTGAAGTCCGACGTCGAGGTGAGCGCCGACGACAAGGCGCACCGCGATCTCGTGCTCGTGGGCGCGGCGCCCTTCAACGCGCTCGCGCCCGCCGCGCGCCCTGTCGCGGGCGACGCCGCCTTCCGCCTCGTGACCAAGAGCCCCTTCGCCAAGGATCACCGCATGCTCGTGCTGGGCGCCGCGACGCCCGCGGGCTTCGCGCGCCTGCGCCGCTTCGCCGTCCACAACACGGATCACTGGGCGCCCGAGAGCAACCGCGACGACGTCGCCGTCCCGTAACACGAGCGCCATCAAAACAACGCGGCGTCGCCGCTGAATTGTTGGCAATTCACAACGAGGACTTCACCCAACCGCAACGGGTTTGCCTCGCGGCCCCCCTACGCTGGGGCCGTGATGAACCTCAAAGAGATCTCCGCGGGGCGCGTCGGTTCGGTCACCTCTGTCGGCGCGCTCGGGCCGCTGCCCGGGACGTTCGTTCCCAAGCGCCTCGCGCTCGTGACCGACGCGTGGAAGCCGCAGACGAACGGCGTCGTCAACACGCTCGTCAAGCTCATCAAGAACCTCGAGGACAAGGGCACCGAGGTGCTCGTCGTCTCGCCGGACGCGCACCGCACGGTGCCGCTGCCGTCGTACCCCGAGATTCGCATCGCCTACGATCCCTGGAAGGCCGTGCCGCGCATCCGCGCGTTCGCGCCCGAGGCCATCCACGTCGCGACGGAGGGCCCGCTGGGCTTCTGGACGGTCGGCTGGCTGCGCCGCCAGAACATCCCGTTCACGACGAGCTTCCACACGCGCTACGCCGAGTACCTGAGCGCGCGCGCGCCCGTGCCGCTCGAGTGGGGCTACCAGCTCGTGCGCTGGTTCCACGATCGCGCGACGCACACGCTCGTGAGCTCGCAGTCGCTGCTCGACGAGCTGCGCGAGCGCCGCGTGGGCGGCCGCCTCGTGCACTGGCCCCGTGGCGTCGACGCGCAGCGGTTCCACCCGCGCCACCGCAGCGCCTCCGTCTACGAGGGGCTGCCCGGGCCCATCTGGCTCTACGTGGGCCGCGTCGCCGTCGAGAAGAACCTCGAGGACTTCCTGGACCTGCCGCTGCCGGGAACGAAGGTCATGGTGGGCGACGGCCCCTCGCGCGAGGCGCTGCAGCGCAAGTACCCCGACGTCGTGTGGCGCGGCTACCAGTTCGGCGACGATCTGTCGGCGCACTTCGCGAGCGCCGACTGCTTCGTGTTCCCGTCGCGCACCGAGACCTTCGGCAACGTCATCCTCGAGGCGTTCGCGTCGGGGCTGCCCGTGGCGTCCGTCCCCGCGCCCGGGCCCATCGATCTGATCAAGGAAGGCGTCAACGGCGCCATCGACGACGATCTCGCGGCCTCGTGCGCGCGCGCCGTCGGCTGCTCGCGCGAGGCGGCGCGCGCCAGCATCGTGCACCGCACGCTCGAGGCCGGCCACGAGGTCTTCCGCAATCACCTCGTGCCGGTCGACGGCAATGTGGGCGCCGCGGCGCTCGCGCCTAAGGCACGCGCATCAGCGGTTGTCCCATCTTGATGGTGGTGCCCGTCTCGACGCCTGGGCACAGGCTGAACCCGTCGGGCGCGAACACGATGATCGTCGACCCGAGCTCGAACCAACCCATCTCCTCGCCCTTGGCGAACGGCGCGTCGCACGCGATGACGCGCGGCCCGGGGTATTTGAGGTGAAAGAGCACATCGAGAAAATGAAAACGAAGGCTCGCGACCAGGATGGAAGCCACCGGGACGAGCGTGATGAGCGCGCCGTTCGAATCGAGGCGCGTGCGCACGATGGCGCGCTCGTTCTTGCAGAACAGGCGTTCGACGCGAGCGACGGTGATGGGGTTCGTGTTCCAGGTGTCGCCCGAGACGTACGTGACCTGCTCGACGCGGCATTTCTGGGGCGCATGGAAGCGGTGGTACATGCTGGACGTCAACCGCAGCGTGACGTAGCGGCCGTTCCGGTACAGGTGAACGAGCTCCGGGTCGCGCAGCAGATCCACGAGCGTATAGGTCAGTCCCTTGGCCTGGATCAGCTCATCGCCTTTGATCTGGCCGGACGCGCCCACGATCGCGTCGCAGGGGCTCGTCAGCACGGCGGGATCCGGATCGATCGGCCGGGCGCCGTGTTTGAGTTTCCTGATGAAGCAATCGTGCAGGCTCAGGAACTTCGTCTGCTCGGCTTCGCTCAGATCGACGTGGGCGAACAGGCGCCACACGCCGATCGACAGGTCGCGAATGAGCGGCGTTTCAATCTTGCCGAACCAGCCGAAGAACCGCGTGACGAGCGCGCGCGGTATGCGGTTCGTCACGAGGAAATTCAGATCCTCTTGCAGGAAGATGCCGGACAGGGTGTTTCTAAGGGGCATGGTCACCGTTCGTCGAGGAGAGTGAGATGATTCAACCGGAGGGATACGTGCTGGGGGCCGCGGCGGCCGTCGGGCTCGCGGTCAAGCTGAAGACGCGCCTGCAGCTGTCGAAGGCCAAGCACCCGTCGCTGCGCGGGCACTCTCGCATGGCGCGCCGGGTGGCGGCGCAGGTGCCGTTCTACGAGTACGACGACGCGCAGATCTTCCGCTCCGACGACGCGCCCGACGCGATCGCGGCGCAGCGCCGCGCCGGCTTCATGCGCCTCGCGACGATCTACCACGACCGCTTCGCGCAGACGGCCGCGCAGACGGCCGAGGTCGAGGCCTCGATCTCCGACGCGCAGTTCACGGACACCTACCGCGTGCCGTTCCAGTACTCGCGCTTCGTGCGCAGCCACCTCAAGGGCGGCACGTTCCTGCGCGAGTCGTCCGGCGTCACCGTGACCGATCTCGACGGCAACGTCTTCTACGACCTCACGGGCTCGTACGGCGTCAACGTGTTCGGCTACGACTTTTACAAGGAGTGCATGCGCGCGGGCGCGGCGCGCGTCGAGGCGCTCGGCCCCGTGCTGGGCGCGTACCACCCCGTCGTCGCCACGAACGTCGCGCGCCTGCGCGAGATCTCGGGGCTCGATGAGGTGTCGTTCCACATGTCGGGCACGGAGGCCGTCATGCAGGCCGTACGCCTCGCGCGCTACCACACGCGCCGTTCGCACCTCGTGAGGTTCTGCGGCGCGTACCACGGCTGGTGGGGCGACGTGCAGCCCGGCGTCGGCAACCCGTCGCCCGCGCACGAGACCTACACGCTCAAGGACATGGACGACGACTCGCTGCGCGTCCTGCGCACACGGCGCGACATCGCGTGCGTGCTCGTCAACCCGCTGCAGGCGCTGCACCCGAACGGCAACGCGCCCAACGACGCCATGCTCGTCGACAGCGGCCGCGGCGCGCGCTACGACCGCGCGGCCTACACGGAGTGGCTGCAGAAGCTGCGCGCCGTGTGCACGGAGCGCGGCATCGCGCTGATCCTCGACGAGGTCTTCGTCGGCTTTCGCCTCGCGCGCGGCGGCGCGCAGGAGTACTTCGGCATCAAGGCCGACATGGTGACCTACGGCAAGACGCTGGGCGGCGGCCTGCCCGTGGGCGTGCTCTGCGGGCGCAAGGATCTGATGAAGCGCTTCCGCGACGACCGCCCGTCCGACATCTGCTTCGCGCGCGGCACCTTCAACGCACACCCCTACGTCATGGGCGCCATGCACGAGTTCCTGGGGCGCCTCGAGCGCCCCGAGATCCGCGAGCTCTACCCGACGCTTGAGCGCGTGTGGAACACGCGCGCCACGTCGCTCAACGAGCGCCTCGCGGCGGAGGGGCTGCCCGTGCGCGTCGCCAACCTGTCCTCGATCTGGACGGTCTGCTACACGCAGCCCTCTCGCTACAACTGGATGTTGCAATATTACCTGCGCGCCGAGGGGTTGGCGCTCAGCTGGGTGGGCACGGGACGCTTCATCTTCAGCCTGAACTATGGCGACGCGGACTTCGCGGCGGTCGCCGAGCGTTTCGTGGCCGCTGCGCGCGCCATGCAGGGCGACGGCTTCTGGTGGTCGGACGCGGCGCTGACGAACAAGTCGATCAAGCGCCGCATCCTCCACGAGATGGTGCGGGCCCGGTTCTAGTTACGAGCGGCCGTGGGCGGGCTCGATGAGCTCGCCCTTCGCGAGGGCGAGCGGCGCGCGCCAGTACATCTTGATGTCGTGGAACGGGTCCGTGAGGATCTTCGTGAACCACACGAGGCCGGTCTGGACGTCGCGGATGAAGAACAGCTGGATCGTGCGGCCCAGCAGCGCGGCGGCCGCGAGGACGAGCCACATCTTCGCGAGGTGCTCGAAGTAGCCCTTCCAGTCGGTGTGCGGCGTGAACAGGCCGAACATCGAGGGCTGGAAGTAGAGAACGATGGGGACGAGTGCCCACAGGCTGTGCAGGATGACCTTGCGGCGCAGGTTGAAGCCGACCTTCACCCTCTCCTTGTACTCGTGCGTGGCCTCGTTCATGTCGTCGTAGCCCTTGGGCTCGAAGAAGAAGTGGCCGACCTGGCGGATGCACATCGAGAAGGTCCAGCCGAACAGCACGGCGACGACCGGGTGCGTGAACAGCAGCACGTAGGTCGCCAGGAAGCTGCAGGCGCTCACGAGGTGAAGCGTCTGGTTGATGCGGCTGTGGTGATAGAAGCGATGGTCGTCCCACCGTTGCTCGCTCAGTGACTCGAAGAACGTCATTCGTGTTTCCTCCGTTTGACGACACGGTATCACCGCCGATCAGAGGCGCGCGTCGAGAGGCGGCAACAATCCAGTTTCAACTCCGAGGCGCGCGTGTGCCAATACGAAGGAGTTGCGATAATTACGCGGCGGCTCGTTGAAACCGTGCTTTTTTGGCCGGGTCCGAATGCCGACCCCCAACGATCCGTCGACGGGCGTCACGCTGTGGTGGAGCGCCATCAGCGCCATCAGCGTCGCCAACATCCTCGCGTGGCTCCTCATCGCGCGAAAAGAAGATGAAGACACCGATCCCACGCGCCGCCGCGAGCGGCGCCTGCAGATCATCTTGTCGGCGATGTTCGTGTTCGGGTGCGCGTTCCGGTCGTTCCTGCCGCGCGCCGAGGGCCAGCGCATCTGCCTCGTCGACTCTTGGTGGTCGAGCGCGATCCTGAGCCGCGCCGTCGCGACGGTCGCCGAGCTGTCGCTCGTCGCGCAGTGGACGTTGTTCCTCGGGCAGTGGACGAAGGCGCTCGGGTCGCGCGTGGGTTACGCGATCTCGCGGACGTTCCTGCCGCTCATCGCCTTTGCCGAGTGCTGCTCGTGGTTCACGACGCTCACGACGAACTTCCGCGGCAGCGTCATCGAAGAGTCGACCTGGGCCGTGACGTCGTCACTCATGACGCTCGTGCTCGTCGCGCTGTGGTGGCAGCGGCCCGAGGTGCGCCGGCCCTTCGTGGGCGCGGCCATCGTGCTCAACGCCGCGTACATCATGTTCATGTCGACTGTCGACGTGCCCATGTACGCCGCGCGCGTGCGCGCCGACGAGGCCTCGGGCAAGACGTTCCTCACGGTCCTCGAAGGCGTGCGCGACTCGGCGAGCCGGCGCGTCGTCACGCGCCGCTGGGCTGATTGGTCCGACGAGATGCCGTGGATGTCGCTGTATTTCTCGGCGGGCGTCTGGATTAGCCTCTCCCTCATCCGCGCGCCGCGCGCTGAGAAGCCGCAGGACGGACCGCGCGTGTGAGCGTCGCGCGGGCCGTCGTCGAGGCCGCGCCCGCGCGCCGCCGCGGCCTCGCGCCGCTGCCGCTGCTGACGGCGATCAACTTCGTCAACTACTTCGACCGTCAGATCATGTACGGGCTCTTCCCGCTCGTGAAGGATGACCTGCACCTGTCCGACGCGCAGCTCGGCGCGCTCGGCTTCGGCAACCTGCTCGTGTTCGCGCTGTCGTCGATCCTGAGCGGCCCCGCGACGCGGCGCTTCGGCCCGCGCGTCGTCGTCGCCGCGGGCGTCACCGTGTGGAGCCTCGCGACGCTCGGCTCGGCGCTCGCGCCCGGGTACGGGTTCCTGCTCGTCATGCGCGCGCTCGTGGGCGTGGGCGAGGGCGCGTTCGGGCCCA
>DATAZS010000017.1:0-6843 GCA_036271915.1 Polyangia bacterium | reverse complement strand
GTGGAAGAAAAGCGCTGACCTTGCGCGCGTACGTCGTGACGCCCGGCTTCGAGGAAGCGCTCGTGGCCGAGCTCGGCGCGTCCGGCGCGCGCGTGATCGTGCCGGGCGTCGTCGCGGTCGACGGCGACGACGCGATCGACGACGCGATCGAAGGCCCGATCGATGACCCGACCTTCGCGCGTCAGCTCCTGCCCGCCGCCGCCGACGTGACGGGCACCTCCGTGCGCGCGCTCGCCGAGGCCGCCTATGCCGCCGTCGAAGGCGCCGTCGATCGCTGGCCCGGCGCCTTCGCGGTGCACGCCTTCACGCCGCCCGCGCCCCCCGCCGACGACGCGCCCACGGTGCTCCCGGGCGCGCGCGCCGCGCACACGCGCGTGCGCGCAGCGCGCCGCACGCGCGGCGACGCGCCGAGCGCGAAGCCGCGCTCGCTCGACGGCGGCCTCGGGAGCCGCGTCACGCTCGTCGAGCGCGAGCTCCTCTCGCTCCTCGGCGCGCGCCGCAAGCGCGCGAGCCGTCGCCACCAACCGTCTATCGCCCCCGCCGCCTTCGACGCACGCCTGCTGCTCGTGCAGCTCCTCCTCGTCTCCCGCGATCGGCTCATCGTCTCGGCGGCGGCGCCCCGCCCGCTACCCCGCGGCGGGTTCGACCTCGCGCCCTGGCCCGCGGGCGCGCCGCCCGTCGACGACGATCGCGCGCCGCCCTCGCGCGCCTACCGCAAGCTAGAAGAGGCGTTCCAGTGGATGGGCGCCGCGCCGCGCACCAACGAGACCTGCGTCGACCTCGGCGCCGCGCCCGGCAGCTGGACGATGATGGCCGCCCGCCGCGGCGCGCGCGTCTTCGCCGTCGATCGCGCGCCGCTCGCGCCCGCGGCGCGCCAAGGCGCCGTCACGTCGGTCAGCGGCGACGCCTTCGCCTACGCGCCGCCCCGCCCCGTCGACTGGCTGCTGTCCGACATCATCTGCGAGCCCACGCGCGCCATCGCGCTCGTCGACGAGTGGCTCGCCGCGAAGCGCTGCCGCAACCTCGTCGTCACGATCAAGTTCAAAGGCCGCGGCAACTACGCCGTGCTCGCGACCCTCGCCCCGATCTTCGATCGCGTACGCCCCGCGTTCGCCCGCATCAAACACCTCGCCCACAACAAGAACGAGGTCACCGTCATGGTCCGCCAACGCTGACCAGGATGCCCAACTGCTACGCCTGAACGAAGCAGGCGAGCGTCGTGCGGCTTCGCCGCGCGACGCTCGGGGGCCCGGGGTCCGCGAGCGGCAGCGAGCCGGACCCCGTCAGAACGAAAATTTGCCGAACGAGCCGAGCTCTTTGCAGGCCAGGACGAGGCGCCCCGTGACGCCCTTCTCCCCGAGCTGCACCCACGCGCGCGGGTCGATGTACTTCTTGTTGGGCTTCTCGGGCCCCTCGGGGTTGCCGAGCTGTGACTTCAGGTACGCGCCCTTTTCGTCCATGTACTTTTTGATCGGGTCGGTGAACGCCCACTGCGTGTCGGTGTCGATGTTCATCTTCACGACGCCGTAAGAGACCGCTTCTTTGATCTCCTCGGGCGTCGAGCCCGAGCCGCCGTGGAACACGAACGACAGCGGCTCGTCGCTCGCCGTCTTGCGCGCGTTCTTCACGAACACCTGCGAGTCGTGGAGGATCGACGGCTTGAGCTTGACGTTGCCCGCGGCGTACACGCCGTGCGTGTTGCCGAACGACGCCGCGACCGTGAAGCTGCCCACGGGGCCGAGCGTGTCGTACGCGAGCAGCACGTCCTCGGGGCTCGTGTACAGCTTCGAGTGCTCGACGCCCGAGTTGTCGACGCCGTCCTCCTCGCCGCCCGTTACGCCGAGCTCGATCTCGAGCGTCATCTTCATCTTGGCGATGCGCGCGAGGTACTTCTTGCTGATCTCGAGGTTCTCTTCAATCGGCTGCTCCGAAAGATCGAGCATGTGCGAGCTGAACAGCGGCTCGCCGTGCTTGGCGAAGTACGCCTCGCCCGCGTCGATGACGCCGTCGACCCACGGCAGCAGCTTCTTCGCGCAGTGGTCGGTGTGCAGCACGACGGGCACGCCGTAGGCCTCGGCGACGGCGCGCACGTGCATGGCGCCCGCGACCGCGCCCGCGATCGACGCCTTCTGCGCCGAGTTGTCGAGCGACTTGCCGCCGTAGAACTGCGCGCCCGTGTGCGACAGCTGGATGATGATGGGCGCCTGCGCCTCGCGCGCGGCGGCGAGCGCGGCGTTCGCGCCGAACGAGCCGATGACGTTCACGGCGGGCAGCGCGCAGTCGACCTGCTTGCAGTAGGCGAAGAGCTCGAGCAGAGCATCTCCGGTGACGACCCCAGGTTTCATCTTGAGTGGTGCCATGGCGTTGCCCGAGTCCTAACACACCTTGCGGCGCCGCGGGCCATGAGAAGACGGCGTGAGGCGCGTAGTTAACGTCACGGATTGATTGCGTTGACGTCACCTTGACCGAGCGTCGCGCGTCACGCCGCCGCCGCGCAAAACAGCTCGCGCGCTTTGGCGGGTCCGCGCGTTCCGTGTGACAATCCCCGGCCATGGAAGACGTCGTCGCCATCATCTTGGGCGGTGGGCGCGGCACGCGCCTGTTCCCGTTGACCCTCAAGCGCTCGAAGCCGGCCGTTCCCATCGGCGGCAAGTACCGCCTCATCGACATCCCGATCTCGAACTGTCTCAACTCGAATCTGCGCAGCATCTTCGTGCTGACGCAGTTCAACTCCGAGAGCTTGAACAAGCACATCGGGATGACCTACAAGTTCGACATCTTCTCGTCGGGCTTCGTGAGCGTGCTCGCCGCCGAGCAGACCGAAGAAGGCGGCAACTGGTTCCAGGGCACGGCCGACGCCGTCCGCCAGAGCCTGCGCCACATGCGCCGCACGCGCGCGCAGGACATGCTGATCCTGTCGGGCGACCAGCTGTACCAGATGGACTACCGGCAGATGCTGAAGACCCACCGCGACAGCGGCGCCGACGCGACCGTCGCCGTCATCCCGGTCGCCGAGGATCAGACGTCGGGGTTCGGCATCCTCAAGATGGACGAGACGGGCCGCATCGTGCACTTCGACGAGAAGCCGCCCGCGTCGCGCCTGCCCGGCCTCGTGTCGACGCTGCCCGGCGGCGAAAAAGGCTACCTCGCGTCGATGGGCATCTACATCTTCAAGCGCGAGACGCTCGAGAAGTCGCTTGCGAACCCGCAGCTCGTCGACTTCGGTCGCCACGTCATCCCCGACGCCGTGCCGCGCCTGCGGGTGCAGGCGCACGTCTACCGCGGCTACTGGGAGGACGTCGGCACGATCCAGTCGTACTTCCAGGCCAACCTCGCGCTGTGCGACGCGCTACCGCCCTTTGATTTCTACGACGCCGCGCACCCCGTCTACACGAACCCGCGCTTCTTGCCGGCCTCGAAGGTCGAGGGCTGCGACATCGAGAGCGCGCTCATCTGCGAGGGCTGCATCATGCACGGCGCGAAGATCGAGCGCGCCGTCATCGGCATCCGCAGCCGCATCGGCGTCGGCACGAGCATCAAGAACAGCCTCATCATCGGCGCCGACCACTACGAGACGCTGGCCCACATCAACGCGAGCATCGCGCGCGGCGTGCCGCCCCTCGGCGTGGGCGCCGAGTCGGTCATCGAGAACGCCATCATCGACAAGAACGCGCGCATCGGGCGCGGCGTGCGCCTCGTCAACGACAAGGGCATCAAGGAGAAGGACGGCGACGGCTACTTCATCCGCGAGGGCCTCATCATCGTGCCCAAAAACGGCATCATCCAGGATGGAGTCGTGGTCTAGGACCTTCCAATTCGGGACCCTGAAAGGGTCCCGCGCCCCCGACGTTCGCTCGAGCCGGCGGGAGCCGGCCTCGCTCGGGTCGCTTATACTTGTAACCGAGGATGGCGATCGTTCCGCATGCTCTCCCGCCCGGCAGCGGCCTGACGACGACGAAGGCGGCGTTCATCGAAGAGGCGCGCGCGCACGGCGACGTCTACATCCACCAGCCGTACGAGCTGTACTCGGCCGAGAACCACACGACGTGGGGGCGCCTGCTCGCGCGCATGCACGACCGGTGGGAGCACTTCGCGAACCACCGGTACCTCGAGGGCCTCGAGCGGCTGCACCTGCCGGACGACCACATTCCCCGCATCGAGGAGATCAACGGCTTCATGAAGCCGCTCACGGGCTTCGTCGCGCGGCCCGTGAGCGGGTACGTGCCGTCGTACGTCTTCTTCGATTGCCTGCGCCGCCGCGAGTTCCCGACGACCGTCACGATCCGCGACGGCGCGCACCTCGAGTACCTGCCCGAGCCCGACATCTTCCACGACGTCGCGGGGCACGTGCCCATGCACACCGACCGCGCGTTCGCCGACGCGCTCGTGCGCTTCGGCGAGTGCGCCGCGGCCGCCGCTGAGATCGCCTCGCACATCGGCGACGAGCACGAGAAGCTGCGGCGGCTCACGAGCAACATCCGCGCGATGTCGCGCTTCTTCTGGTTCTCGATCGAGTTCGGTCTCATGCGCGCCAACGGCGCGCTCAAGGCCTACGGCAGCGGCCTGCTGTCATCGTACGGCGAGCTCGCGCACGCCATCGAGGCGGACACGGTCGCGCGCGAGCCCTTCACGATCGAGCGCGTCGTCAACCAACCGTTCGAGATCGATCACTATCAACCGCTGCTGTTCGTCGTCGACGGGTTCGACCACCTGTACGCGCTCGCCGATGAGCTTGAGGATTGGATCGTGCAAGGCCGCCTCGACGACGTCGCGCCCGGCGAGCCCGCCGTGAGCGAGGGCGACCTGCGCAGCTTCCTCGAAGCCGGCGCGCTATAGTCGCGCGCATGCGCCTTAGCTTCTTCAGGAGCTTCGTCGGGGTGGCGATCCTGGCGTCATCGCTCGGAGTCTCCGCGTGCGGACCGATGGTGGACTCGGCGGCCAAGGCCGATCTCGATCGCCAGCTGAGTCAGATCAAGACGTCGGAGGAGACCTACGCCCCCGCGGAGTCGTTCCTGCCCATGGCGTTCGTCGTCGGCCAGTGGACCGAGCACCGCATCACCTACGAGACGGGCGCGACCGCGCTCGTGACCTACAAGCTCGTCGGGCAGCAGGACGGCGCCTTCTGGCTCGAGACCGTGAGCGAGTCGTACCAGGGACGCGACGTCACGAAGATGCTCGTCGCGCTCAGGGCGGGCCGCGATCCCGCGGGCATGGAGATCCGCGCGCTGCGCACCAAGAAGGGCAACGAGGCGCCCGTCGACGTCGACGCCGCCGCGCTCCCGAGCGTGCGCGAGCAATACCGATCGTCGCTCGACCTGCTCGCGACGTCGTTCGACACCGATCAGAAGGACGACGTCCGCGTCCCCGCGGGACACTTCATCGGCTGCTACAAGGTGCAGACGGCCGGCCCGTGGGGCCCGTGGCACTCGCCGAGCGTCGTCTGCTCGCACCCGTCGGTGCCGCTGTCGGGCGTCGTGCGCGCCCACGTCGTGGGCAACAAGGCCCGCGTCATGGAGCTCGTTGGCTTCGGCCTGAGCGGCGCCGAGAGCGAGTTGTGAGTGGGGGCCCTTTTTTCGAAGCTCGTCTTGCACCGCCTCCCTCTATGCCCTGATCTGACCGACCCGAATTCTGCTCATGGACTCGCACCGCACCTTTCATTTGCTCGGCGAAACCTTGACGTTCATGTCGCCGATGGAGCTGAAGAGAGTTGCCGCCGATTGGATCGAGCTAGATCCCGGCCAGGTTATCTCTCAGCTGCGACGAGATACCATTGCTCTAGGCGCGGCATGGCGAGCGCTCGAATCGATCCACGGATACCAAATGGGGCCACCTTCAGAGAGAACGATTGTCGATCAACTGCACAAGAAACTCGTCGATCGCACCGCTCATTTGATCGTCGCGCGAGCGGCCACCGAACACGATGGTCTCCGATGTGGAATCGGTCGCGTCAGGAACAAGCACGCGCCGACTGAGACTGTCGAACTTGAGGGAATCAACCATCCCGGCAATCAAAAAATAATCACGCTCGAAAAGCACACCGCGGAGGCCTACGCGAGGTTGACGACCCACGCGCGCGCAGCCGGATTCGAGGCACCTCTCTTCCTCATTGTCTCTGGCTACAGAAATGACGCCCGTCAGGCTCAACTGTTCGCTGCCGCTCTCGTCCGGTATCACACGTTGGCCGAAGCCAGAAAGTGGGTCGCCCCACCTGGCCACAGCGCTCACGCGACCGGGTGCGCGATCGATTTCTGGTTCGGATTCAAATGTGGCAAGAGGTACAACGACAACATCAAAAGTAGCGACTCATACAAGTGGATGGTTTCCAATGCGAAAGCACACGGGTTCAACGCGTATGAGCGCGAGGGTTGGCATTGGGAGTACAACGTTGGGCTTCCGTACTAGCTGCCTGGCAATCGCCGCAGCTCTCGTCCTGATGACTGGCGCCTCATGCTCACGCGCTGACGCTGCAACTGGAATACCTTCGGCACGGCGCCAAGTACCCGACGCGGGGCACGTCTCCGTGGCTCGCGCGAACGGTCCGGATGGAGGCGGAAACGACAACGCCGCGCTTCCCGTCGTCGAAGAGGGCGACTGCTCGGCGATCTGTGAGAAGCTCCTGCGCTGCAAGCAAGGCCCTTGGACGAAGCCCGCTGACTGCACGGACGCGTGTGACGCCTCCAACGAGGACGCGATCTCTGGCAGGACTTACCGGTGCGTGGCGAAAGCAAAGAGCTGCGACCGAATGAAAAAGTGCACACGGTGAGACCGCGTTCGGTCGACATACCGTATACGGCCGGCAGGCGCGAACTTGCGCCTTGTGTCACTGAGGCGTCTTACTCGGCG
>DATAZS010000016.1:0-2760 GCA_036271915.1 Polyangia bacterium | reverse complement strand
CGCCGTCGACGCGAGCGAGCCCGAGCTCCGCGCGTGGATGCCTTGGTCGCACTTGCCGCGCACGCGCGAGGGCGAGTTCGACATCGTGCGCGGCTTCGTCGCCGACTACTGGGCCGGCAAGCAGTACGTGATGGGCGTCTTCTCGCCCGCTGGCGACGTGCTCGGCGGCGTCGGCCTGCACCCGCGCACGCCGCTCAACGCCCGCGCGCTCGAGGTCGGCTACTGGGTGCACTCGGCGCACGCGGGCAAGGGCATCGTCACGCAGGCCGTGCGCGCGGCGGTCGTCCTCGCGTTCGACTTCTTCGACTGCGACCGCCTCCAGGTGCAGCACGACGTCGACAACGGGCCGAGCCAGCGCGTGGTCGAGCGATGCGGCTTCGTCCACGAGGGCGGCATGCGCAACGCCATCACGGAGCTCGACCCGAAGCTCTACGCCAGCGGCTTCAAGGGGACGCGCACGTCGCGCTGCTACGCGCTGCTCCCGGGCGACCTCGCGAACCTCGATTGGCTCGCCGAGCTCCGTCGCGAGACGACGCTCGTCGACGCGCTCGGCGGCCCGCCGCGGAAGAGCCCCTTCGCCGCGCCGTGAAAAGTGGTAAACGGGCGCTCCGTCATGAAGATCCACGAGTATCAGGCCAAGCAAATCTTCGCGCGGTACGGCGTGCCCATCCCCAAGGGCGAGCCGACGCGCGACGTCGCCGAGGTCGCCGCGATCTCCGAGCGGCTCATCGCCGAGACGAAGATCCCCGTCGTCGTCGTCAAGGCGCAGATCCACGCGGGCGGCCGCGGCAAGGGCGGCGGCGTCAAGGTCGCGAAGGGCGGCGCCGCCGAGGCGACCGAGCTCGCGAAGAAGATCCTCGGCATGCAGCTCGTCACGAAGCAGACGGGCCCCGCCGGGCAGAAGGTGCGCCGCCTCTACGTCGAGCAGGGCCTCGACATCGCGCGCGAGCTCTACGTCGCGCTGCTCGTCGACCGCGAGGCGCGCAAGATCGCCGTCATCGCCTCGACCGAGGGCGGGATGGACATCGAGGAGGTCGCCGAGAAGACCCCCGAGAAGATCATCACCGAGCGCGTCGACCCCGTGCTCGGCCTCGCGCCGTTCCAGGTGAAGAAGCTCGCCGTCGCGCTCGGCCTCGCCGACAAGGACCTCTCGCGCCAGCTCGCGAAGGTGCTCGACGGCCTGTACCGGATGTTCGTCGCCGAGGACTGCTCGCTCGTCGAGGTGAACCCGCTCGTCGTGACGAAGGACGCCAAGATCGTCGCGCTCGACGCGAAGGTCGCCTTCGACGACAGCGCAGACTTCCGCCACAAGGAGTGGAACGATCTGCGCGACGTCGACGAGGAGGATCCGGTCGAGCTCCAGGCGAAGAAGGCGGGCCTCAGCTACGTCTCGCTCGACGGCGACATCGGCTGCCTCGTCAACGGCGCCGGCCTCGCGATGGCGACGATGGACATCATCCAGCACTACGGCGGCTCGCCCGCGAACTTCCTCGACGTCGGCGGCGGCGCCTCGCAGGAGCAGGTGAAGACCGCCTTCCAGATCATCCTGAAGAGCGACAAGGTGAAGGGCATCTTCGTCAACATCTTCGGCGGCATCATGCGCTGCGACATCGTCGCGTCGGGCGTCGTCGCCGCGTCGAAGGAGCTCGGCCTCTCGGTGCCGCTCGTCGTGCGGCTCGAGGGCACGAACGTCGAGCTCGGCAAGAAGATCCTCGACGAGAGCGGACTCGCCATCCAGAGCGCGGCGTCGATGGCCGACGGCGCGAAGAAGATCGTCGCAGCCGTGGGCAAGGCCTGAGGGACAGATGAGCATCCTCGTCGACAAGAGCACCCGCGTCGTCTTCCAGGGCATCACGGGCGAGTTCGGCTCGCTCCACGCGAAGGCGTGCATCGCCTACGGCACCCAGGTCGTCGCCGGCGTCACGCCCGGCCGCGCCGGCCAGAAGTTCGAGAACACCGTCCCGATCTTCGACACCGTCGATCAGGCCGTGAAAGAGGCCGGCGCCGACGTGTCGTGCATCTTCGTGCCGCCGCCGTTCGCCGCCGACGCCATCGCCGAGGCGATCGACGCGGGCGTGCGCCTCGTCGTCGCCATCACCGAGGGCATCCCCGTCCTCGACATGGTGAAGACGCGCCGTTACCTCGAGGCGAAGAACGCCGACCGCGCGCTCCTCGGCCTGCCGCCGACGCTGCTCGTCGGCCCGAACTGCCCCGGCGTCATCACGCCCGACGAGTGCAAGATCGGCATCATGCCGGGCAAGATCCACAAGAAGGGCCCGATCGGCGTCCTGTCGAAGTCGGGCACGCTCACGTACGAGGCCGTCGGTCAGCTGTCCGCGCTCGGCATCGGCCAGTCGACGTGCATCGGCATCGGCGGCGATCCCGTCGCCGGCCTCGACTTCATCGACGTGCTCAAGATGTTCAACGCCGACGGCGCGACCGAGGGCGTGATCATGATCGGCGAGATCGGCGGCAGCGCCGAGATCCGCGCGGCCGAGTGGATCCACGCCAACATGAAGAAGCCCGTCGCCGCCCTCATCGCCGGCCGCGCCGCCCCGCCGGGCAAGCGCATGGGCCACGCCGGCGCGATCATCTCGGGCGGCAAGGGCACGGCGGCCGAGAAGATCGCGGCGCTCGAGGCGGCCGGCATCAAGGTCGCGCCGACGCCGGGCGACATGGCGTCGACGCTGAAGTCACTGCTCAAGTAGGCGAGGCGGGAGTCCCTCAACCCCCCTAACCCCCCTTCTCCCGGAGGGAGAA
>DATAZS010000015.1:0-3020 GCA_036271915.1 Polyangia bacterium | reverse complement strand
CGTCCACGGCAGCTCGACGAGCCACTCGAGGTACGTGCGCTGCACGGTATACTCAGCCGACGATTGCGCCATCTGCTTGAGGCGATCGAGCTGCTTGCGCGCCGTCTTCTCGACGTCGGCCGGCATGTCGGCCGCCTTGATCTTCTCCTCGAACGTGTCGAGGTCGCTGGCGTCGTCACCCTCGCCGAGCTCGTCCTGGATGGCCTTGAGCTTCTGGCGCAGCACGGCCTCGCGCTGGTGCTTCGAGAACTCCTCGCGCACCTGCGAGTCGATCTTCTGCTTCACCTTGATGAGCTCGACCTTGCGCTGCAGCAGCACGAGCAGGCGCCGGAGGCGCTCCGCGACGTCGCTCTCGACGAGCAGCGACGCGCGCTCCTCGGGCGACAGATCGACCGTCGCCGCGACGATGTCGCCGAGGCGGCCCGGATCCTTGCTCTGATCGAGGACCTGCGCCGTCTCGTCCGGGATGTCGGGCGAGATCGCGATGAGCTGCTTGGCGACGTCGTAGACGGCCATGCCGAGCCCGTCGATCTCGATCGGGTCCTTACGAACCTCCGTGAGCGGACCGTAGGACGCTACGAGGTACGGCTTCTCCTGGACGAAGCCCGTGACACGGCGGCGCTCGAGGCCGCGCAAGACCGCCGTCACGCGGTTCTCGGCCGCCTTGACGATGCGCACGACCTCGCCCTCGACGCAGATCGTATACAGATCGCTCGAAGCCGGCTCCTCGATGTCGGCGTCCTTCTGCGTACCGACGAGCACGCGCGCGCCCTTGCCGCCGAGCGCTTCGATCAAGCGCAGCGAGCTCGGGCGTCCGATCTCCACGGGCATGACGGCCCCCGGGAAGAGGACGAGGTTGCGGAGAGAAAGAAGAGGAAGCGTTTTGGAGTCTTCGGTTGTCATTTCGTTGTCTCGCTCCAGTGGCGGCTACCAGCCGTCGTGTTGACCCACGCCGTGCCGTTCCCTGACTACTATATGATGCCGTCCGGCCTGAAAAGGTGAACCGATTTTCTTCGGTCGCGTCTCAGGTAGCTTCAATTAAATAAAGTGCCCTCGGGCTTTTAAAACGCCCTCGGGCTTTTGGTCTCTGTCCGACGGGCCAGCTCTTCGAGCAGCTTGCGCGTCTCGGCGTCGTCGGCGGCGCCCTTGGGCGCCACGATCTCGACGCGGACGAGCTGGTCGCCGCGCGCGCCGTCGGCCTTTTTTACGCCTTTTCCGCGCAAGCGCAGGCGCGCGCCGCTCGAGGTGCCCGGCGGGATCGTCACGGTGACGGCGCCTTCGACCGTGGGCACGGAGATCTTCGTACCGAGCGCGGCCTCGCTGAAGGTCACGGGAGCGGCGAGCTCGATGTCAGATCCGTTGCGCGTCAGGTGCGTGTCGGGGCGGACCTCGATCTCGAGGTAGAGATCCCCCGGCGCGCCGGCGCCGCGGCCGGGCGCGGGCTGGCCGTGCCCGGGCACGCGCAGGCGTCCGCCGCTCTCGACGCCGGGCGGGACCGAAACCTCGACGGTCGAGCCGCTGCCTGAGCGGACGCTGCGCTTCGTGCCGAGCGCCGCCTCGGCGAACGTGATGGGCAACGTCCCGATGACGTCGGCGCCGCGCGCGGGCGCGCGTGGGCGTCCGCCGCCGCGCCGGTTGTCGCCGAACAGGCTGCCGAAGAGATCGCCGAGATCCTCGCCATTGAAGTTCCCACCGCCGAAGTTGACGCTGCCGCCGCGCCCGCGCGCGCCGCCGAACGTGCGCGCGAAGGCCTCGGCGTCGAACCCCTCGGGCATGCCGTCGGGGCGCACGGGCGCGTTCTTGAGGCGCTCGTACTCGGCGCGCTTCTCTTTGTCGCCGATCACGCCGTACGCGTCGTTGATCTCCTTGAAGCGCTCGGTCTTCTTCTTGTCGTTGCCTGTGACGTCCGGATGGAACTCTTTGGCGAGCTTCCGGTACGCCTTTTTGATCGTCGCCTCGTCGGCGTCCTCGGCCACGCCGAGCGTCTTGTAGAGATCTTTCATGAGTGGGCTGACCCGAACTTACGCTACCGCGAAGAAGGGCGCGAGCAACCGCGCGCCGCTCACGACGCCGCCGCCAAAGTCTTCGCGCGGCGACGCGCGAAGGTGAGGGCGTCTTTGTCGCCACCCGCCCCGCGATCGACGACGATCGTATCGCCAGGGGCGAACTCGCCCGCGAGCAGGCGCCGCGCGAGCGGATCCTGGACGTGGTGCGTGATGGCGCGCTTGAGCGGGCGCGCGCCGTAGACCGGGTCGTAACCTTCGTCAGCCAGGAACGTGCGCGCCGCGGGCTCGAGCGCGAGCTCGAGGTCGCGATCGCGCAGCAGCTTGCGCAGCCGCTCGAGCTGGAGGTCGACGATGCGGTCGAGCTCGGCGCGCAGCAGGCGGTGGAAGACGACGATGTCGTCGACGCGGTTGAGGAACTCGGGCCGGAAGGTGTGGCGCAGCTCCTCGAGCACCTTCTTCCGCAGGGCCTCGGCGTCGGCGCCCTCGACGACGTCGGTCACGAGGTGGCTACCGGCGTTCGAGGTCATGATGACGACCGTGTTGCGGAAGTCGACCGTGCGCCCCTGGCCGTCGGTCAGGCGTCCGTCATCGAGCACCTGCAGCAGCAGGCTGAAGACGTCGGCGTGTGCCTTCTCGATCTCGTCGAACAGGATGACCGAATACGGGTTGCGCCGTACGCGCTCGGTCAACTGTCCAGCCTCGTCGTAACCGACGTATCCGGGAGGCGCACCGACCAGACGGGCAACCGTGTGCCGCTCACCGAACTCGCTCATGTCGAAGCGCAACATCGCCTTCTCGTCGCCGAACAGCGACGAGGCGAGTGTCTTCGCCAGCTCCGTCTTACCCACGCCCGTCGGGCCGAGAAAGAGGAAGCTGCCGACCGGCCGGTTGCGATCGCCGAGCCCGGTGCGATTGCGGCGAACCGCTTTCGCTACGGCGACGACGGCGTCGTCTTGGCCGATCACGCGTTCGTGCAGTTCCGACTCGAGCAGCGCGAGGCGCTCACGGTCGGCC
>DATAZS010000014.1:0-4908 GCA_036271915.1 Polyangia bacterium | reverse complement strand
TCTTCCCCAACCACGACGACCTGCTGCGCCCCGGGCAGTTCGGCCGCGTGCGCATGCGCCGCCGCGACGTGGGCGCGCAGGCCCTCGTCGTGCCCGACGCGTCGCTGATCCAGGTGCAGGGCACGTACTCGCTCGCCGTCGTGGGCCCGGACAACAAGGTGAAGCTCCGTCGCGTCGAGGTCGGCCCCACGGCGGGCCCCTCGCGCATCATCGCCTCGGGCGTCGAGGCCGGCGATCGCGTCGTGCTCGATGGCTTACAAAAGGCGCCCGACGGCGCGACCGTCATCGTCGACGCGACGCCGCCGGCGACCGCCGAGCGTCACTGAGAGGACTGCACCGTGATCTCCGCGTTCTTCATCCGCCGCCCCATCGTCGCGATCGTCATCGCGATCTTGACCGTGCTCCTCGGCGCCGTGTCGCTCGTGGGCCTGCCCATCGCGCAGTTCCCGCAGATCATCCCGCCGCAGATCATCCTCTCGACGACGTTCACGGGCGCCGACGCGCAGACGATCGAGCAGTCGGTCGCGACGCCCATCGAGCAGCAGGTCAACGGCGTCGACAACATGCTCTACATCCAGTCCACGAACGCCAACGACGGCACGATGACCCAGCAGGTGACGTTCGACGTCAACACGAACATCGACATCGACAACGTGCTCGTGCAGAACCGCTTCTCTCAGGCGCAGACGTTCCTGCCCAACGACGTCAAGAACTTCGGCGTCACGATCAAAAAGTCGCTCGCGTTCCCACTCATCGTCATCTCGCTGTACTCGCCCGACGGGCGCTACGACGCCTCGTTCCTCACGAACTACGCGACGATCAACATCAACGACGCGCTCCTGCGCATCCGCGGCGTCGGCGACATCCGCAACCTGGGCGCGTCCGACTACGCCATGCGCGTGTGGCTCAAGCCCGACGTGCTCGCGCGCCTCGGGCTCACGGTGACCGACGTGCAGAACGCCGTGCGCGCGCAGAACGTCGTCAACCCCGCGGGCCAGGTGGGCGGCGAGCCCGCGCCCACGGGGCAGCAGTTCACGTACACGGTGCGCGCGCAGGGCCGCCTCGTGACGCCCGAGGAGTTCGGCGCCGTCGTCGTGCGCGCCAATCCCGACGGCTCGCTCGTGCGCGTGAGCGACGTCGCGCGCATCGAGATGGGCTCGCTGAACTACGCGCAGGAGGGCGCCTTCAACGGCCAGCCCGCGGGCGTCATCGCGGCGTTCCAGCTGCCCGGCTCGAACGCGCTCGACGTCGCATCGGCCATCCGCGCGACGATGGACGATCTCAAGAAGCACTTCCCGCCCGGCATGGACTACCAGGTCTCGCTCGACACGACGGCGCCCGTGCAGGCCGGCATCGAGGAGATCCTCATCACGCTCGCCGAGGCCATCGGGCTCGTCGTGCTCGTCGTCTTCATCTTCCTGCAGAGCTGGCGCGCGACGCTCATCCCTCTGCTCACGGTGCCCGTGTCGCTCGTGGGCGTCTTCATCGTCTTCCCCTTCCTCGGCTTCTCGATCAACACGCTGTCGCTGTTCGCGCTCGTGCTCGCCATAGGCCTGGTCGTCGACGACGCCATCGTCGTCGTCGAGGCCGTCGAGCACCACATCGAAGAGGGCATGGCGCCGCGCGAGGCCACCGTGAAGGCGATGTCGGAGGTGCAGGCGCCCGTCATCGGCATCGCGCTCATCCTCGCGGCCGTGTTCATCCCCGTGGCGTTCCTCTCGGGCATCACGGGCCGCCTCTATCAGCAGTTCGCGCTCACGATCGCCGTATCGGTCTTGATCTCTGCGTTCAACGCCCTCACGCTCAGCCCCGCGCTGGCCGCCATGCTGCTGCGCCCGCGCAAGCCGCCGACGACCGCCATCGGGCGACTGGGCCGCGGCTTCAACCGCCTGTTCGAGCGCGCGACCGACGGCTACGTGCGCACGAACGCGCGCCTCATCCGCAAGGTGGCGATCCCGCTCCTGCTGCTCGCGGCCGTCGCGGGCGCCTCGGGGCTCATCGGCCGCAAGCTGCCCACGGGCTTCTTGCCCGACGAGGACAACGGCTACGCGCTCATCGGCGTACAGCTGCCCGACGCGGCGTCGCTGCAGCGCACGAAGGCCGTCTTCAAGAAGATCGAGGCGATCTTGGGCCACACCGAGGGCATTCGCACCTACAACACGATCGCGGGGTACAGCTTCTTCACGCGCTCGGCCGCGAGCTACTCGGGCACGGGCTTCATCGGCTTTCAGCCCTGGGACGAGCGCGGCCGCCCCGAGCTCTCGGCGAAGGCCATCGTCGGCAGGCTCAACGCCGCCTTCGCGAAGATCCCCGAGGCGCGCGTGTTCGCGCTGCTGCCTCCCGCGATCCCGGGCATCAGCTCTGCGGGCGGGTTCAGCATGTTCCTGCAGGATCGCAGCGGCGGCAGCGTGAAGTTCCTCGCCGACAACGTCAAACGCTTCGTCGACGCCGCCCGCAAGCGCCCCGAGCTGCAGAACATCAACCCGAACTTCTCGCCCTCGGTGCCGCAGATCTTCGCCGAGGTCGACAAGGAAAAGGTCATGAAGCAAGGCGTGCCCATCGCCGACGTCTACGCGGCGCTGCAGGCGTTCATGGGCGGGTCGTACGTCAACGACTTCACGCGCTTCTCGCGCACGTGGAAGGTGTTCGTGCAGGCGGAGCCGCGCTTTCGCCAGGGGCCCGACAACCTCAAGGACTTCTATGTCCGCAACGCCAAGGGCGAGATGGTGCCGCTGGCGGCGTTCGTGCACGTGACGACGACCACTGGCCCCGAGTACACCGTGCGCTTCAACCTGTTCCGCTCGGCCGAGATCATCGGCGCGGCCGCGCCCGGGTACAGCTCGGGCCAGGCGCTCGCCGCGCTCGAGGAGGTCGCCGCGCAGACGCTGCCGCCCGAGATGGGCTACGCGTGGAACGCGCTGTCGTACCAGGAGAAGGTCGCGCAGGGCGGAACGACGAAGGTGCTCGGCCTGTCGCTCATCTTCGTCTTCCTCATCCTCGCGGCGCTCTACGAGAGCTGGTCGCTGCCGTTCAGCGTCTTGCTCAGCACGCCCGTCGCCGTGTTGGGCGCGTTCCTCGGCCTGCTGTCGCGGCACTTCGACCTCAACGTCTACGCGCAGATCGGGCTCGTCATGCTCATCGGCCTCACGGCGAAGAACGCCATCCTCATCGTCGAGTTCGCGAAGGAGCGCCTCGAGGCTGGGCGGCCTCTCGTCGACGCCGCGCTCGAGGGCGCGCGGCTGCGCCTGCGGCCCATCCTCATGACGTCGTTCGCGTTCATCTTCGGCTGCCTGCCGCTTTGGAGCGCGTCGGGCGCCGGCTCGTCGGCGCGCCGCATGCTCGGCACGACGGTCGTCGCGGGCATGCTCGCGGCGACGGCGATCGGCATCTTCCTCGTGCCCGCGCTGTTCGTATTCATGGAGCGTCTCGCGGGCAAGGGAAAG
This sequence comes from Polyangia bacterium, assembly GCA_036271915.1. GTDB lineage: Bacteria > Myxococcota_A > Polyangia > Fen-1088 > Fen-1088 > DASZFV01. The sequence goes on along the minus strand of DATAZS010000014.1, from coordinate 1,465 downwards.
CACGACGGCGTGAAAGTCAGCGACGCGCCCGCCACTCTCGACGACGTCGCAGAGCCCCACTCGCACCTCACGGCGGTGGAGTGATGCGCGCCCTTCGCCAGCTCGCGCCGCTCGCGCTGCTGCTCACCTCGACGATCGCGCGCGCGCAGGTGCCGCCACCGGTTCAGCCGTCGGACGACGCGCGGCCGACATCGAAGGTCACCTGGGCCGAGGCGCTCGATCGCGCGTTCAGGAGCAGCCCGACGATCGTCGTCGCGATTCAGGAGATCGAGCGCGCCGACGCGCTCGTGCGCCAGGCGCGCGGCGCGTGGCTGCCCACGCTCACGGGCAACGGCAGCCTCACGCGCATCAACGCGGCCCGCTACTTCGGCACGACGGAGACGACGCCGCAGAACAGCTGGAACGCCAACCTCGCGCTCAACGTCCCGCTGCTCTCGCCGCTCGCGTGGGGCAACGACGCGCACGCGGGCGACAACCGCGACGTCGCGAAGGCCACCGCGGCCGACGTTCGTCGTCAGCTCGCCGTCTCGGTCGGGCGCGCGTATTTGACGGTACTTCTGCAGCACCGAGAGGTCGAGGTCGCCATCCGCGCGCGCGACACGGCGGCCGCCCACTACGACTACGCGCACACGCGCCTCACGACGGGACTCGGCAACGGCGTCGACGATGCGCGCGCAGAGCAAGAGCTGCGCACGAACGAGGCGCAGGTCAAGAACGCCGAGACGGCGCTCGTGCGCGCGCAGAGCGCCCTCGCAATCTTGTTGTCCGCCGAGGATCTCGTCGACGTCGCCGACGAGGTCGCGCTCGGCGCGGCGCCCTCGCTCGACGCCGCGGTCGAAGACGCGCGAAGCCACCGCTCGGACGTCCGCGCGTTGCAGGCGAAGCGCACGGCCTCCGAGCACTTGCGCCGCGACGACTGGCTCTATTACGCGCCGACGTTGCTCGGCCAAGCCGAAGCATTCCGGGAGACGGCGTCACCGCTGCAGCCCGGCAGCGGCTGGCAGGCCTCTCTCGTCCTCGCCGTGCCGATCTTCGACGGCGGCGTCCGCTACGGCGTGCAGCGCGAGCGTCGCGCCGAGGACGAGGAGGCGCGCGTGCAACTCGAGGGGCTTCTGCACCAGGTCAGCGTCGAGGTGCGCTCGTCATTCGCGATCGTGCGCAACGCCGACGAGAGCCTGAAGTCGTCGCGCGCCGCCGTCGTGGCCGCGCTCTCGGCGGCGACGCTCGCCGACAAGTCCTACAAGGCGGGCGCGAGCACGAACATCGAGGTCATCGACGCCGAGCGCCAGGCGCGCGACGCCGAATCGCAGGCCGCCCTCGCCGAGGACGCCGCCCGGCAGGCGCGCCTCGACCTGCTCGTCGCGACGGGCGCCTTTCCCTGAACGGCGGGGATCGGCGGATCGGCGGATCGGCGGATCGGCGGATCGGCGGATCGGCGGATCGGCTTGTCAGGCGGCGCGGTCTG
>DATAZS010000013.1:0-2191 GCA_036271915.1 Polyangia bacterium | reverse complement strand
CGCAGCCTGCACCGCAGCGTCTACGCGGGGCTCACCGTGAAGGGCCTCGCCCCGGGAAAGTGGCGGCCGCTCACGCCTGCCGAGGTCGAGCGCCTGCGGTCGTAGCAGCGTCGAGCCCGGCCGCACGCGCGGCCGGGCTCGAAGCACCGCCGGTCGTTACGAGGACGCCGCGAGGGCGTGCGCCTGGCCGAGCAGATCCTGCGCCTGCGCGATCCAGTCTCTTGCCTGGCCGTTGTCGAGATTGCCGTTCCCGAACTCCGCGGCGTTCAGCGCGCTGCGGATCGTCCCGGCCAGCGCGTTCCGCTGGAACGTCAGGTCGGCGATCTTCGACTCGATCGTGTCGTACGTGAGCTCGCTCGAGCTCTTCAGCGCCGCCGTCGAGGCGACGAGCGTGTCCTGGCCGAACGACCCGAACGGCGCGTTCAGCTGCTTGTACGCGTCGCCGAGATCGGACGCGGTGTGGCTGTCGAGCCCGTGCGAAAGCGCATCGCCGCCGAGGATCTGCGTGATCACGCGGCCGTCGTCGACATAGCTGTCACTGAGCCCGAGGATCGACAGCATCGTCGGGCGAACGTCCACGTGATCGGTCCACACCTTGTCGGAGACGCCGAGCTGGCGAACGCCCGGGCCGACCATGCCGAGCCACGTGTTGCCGATCTCGTCCTGGCTGTCGCCGTGGTTCCACGCGAAGCCCGGGTTGACGCAAACCGTGCCACCGCACGTCGGTACCGACGTCTGGAAGAAGAAGTCGTCGTTCCCGAACAACGTGAACGTCGGCGTCCGCTTCGGGTCGCTGTTCACCATGTGCAGTGCCTGCTCCTCGACGGTGTCCGCGAGTCGGAACGTGATCGGCACCGACTTGCCGCCCTGGTACGGATCGGGCGCGGTCGCGTTGGCGACGTCACGCTCGAGCTGCCGCACGGACGAATCGGTGCGCGTCGGCTGGCCGTTGACGTAGAACGTCGGAGCGTCGTCGAAGTGGATGTCGTACGCCGGCTCGCCCGCAGGGAGCAGGCTACTCATCTGCGCATTCACCTCGCCGATCTGGTTCGACGGACATGCCGTCAGCACGCTGCAGTTCGTGTGCGAATACGCGAGCGAGCCGTCCGGCTGCGGCGTGCCCGTGCCGCCGACGAAGTGGTCGCCCTCGTCGACGGTGACGACGAACAGCGTGTTGTCCTTCGTGATGTGGTCTCTGGCCAGCCGCGTGAAGAAGGCGTTGAACGCCGTGTCGTAGTCGGCGAGCTGCTGCTTGTAGTCGGCCTCGCCCGGGCCCGACGCCCGCGCGAGTGCGTGGTTGTCGTGCGCGTCCGAGATGTAGGCGAAGGTCACGGGCACGCCGTTCTCCTGCATCTGCGCCACCTCGCCGAGCGTGTTCTTCGCGAGCGCCCCGTCGAAGCCGGGGAAGCCGCAGTTGCCGTGGCCGTCGGTGATGTTCGTCCCGTCCGTCGCCTTAACGCACGGCTGGCCGCCCGTGATCGCCGGATTGACGTACTTCGCGCCGAACAGCGCCATCGCCCCGTTGTTGGAGCCGGGAACAACGGTTGTATCGTCGGGCTTCGCGTTCGGCGTGTTGCAGCGCGGGCTGCCGGCGGCGCAATGGACCGCGATGCCGACGAAGTCCGCGAGCGCCTTCGTCGAGTCGGTGCTCGCCTCGGTCCACTCGGGCGAGCCGGCGCCGAAGACGCGCGTCATGTCGCCTGCGGGCGCAGTCGAGGTGTTCTCGAGCTCGATGTTCGCGGCTGACACGCCACCGACGTCACAGCCGGCATGCGTGTACGCGAGCCACGGTGCGGGCGTCGTCTGCCCGCCGTCGGAGACCATGTTCGGCAGCGAGTCGTCGGTGCCGTCGACGGTGTCCGTCCAGTACTTGAACGACGACGTGAACGTCGGCACGCCGTTCGCCTTGTAGTAGTCGTAGCTGTTCGAGACCGTCTGCCCGTTGCGGTCCGGGTAGAGCCCCGTCAGCGACGCGAGGATCCCGCCTGCCGTGTGCGAGATGAGAATCGTGTGGTCGTTCGTGAGCAGGCTTCCGTTCCCCTTGAGGAAGTTCAGGAGATGCGGCATCTGCTCGAGGTCGGATTGCACGCCCGCGACGTCGCGGCGGTAGTGCGTGTTGTCGAACTGCAGATAGATGACGTGCTGGATGCGGCCGTTGTGTCCGCCGCCCAGCACGCACCCGGTCGTGGAG
>DATAZS010000012.1:0-9219 GCA_036271915.1 Polyangia bacterium | reverse complement strand
CTCGGGCAGCATCGGGGCCTCGGCGGGGCCTTACACGACCTGGAGCGACGGGGAGGGCAAGGACGGCGTGTCCGCCACGAAGCGGACGACGATCTTGGGCTACCGCCGTCATGCCGTGACGATCGACGGCGGCGGCAAGCTCTACCCCCTCTTCCTCTTCAAGGCTCAACACGTCGAGGTGGGCAACATCGTCGCGCTGCACGCGAAGCTCGAGGGCGAGAACTCGCAAGACGCCGTCCACCTCGAGCAGACGCTCGATATCTACCTGCACCAGATCGGCGCCGCCTACCCCGATCCGACCTGCGACAACTGCATGGGCATCGGCGTAGAGGTGTCGAGCGACGTCACGATCGAGGAGTGCTGGACGTGGGGCTTCGGCGCCCGCTACGGCATCTTGTTGCATGGGGGCTTGCGCAACGTCGCGCGGCGCAACGTCACGCGCTACGACGGCGCCGTCGACGGCAACCCGAAGGCGGCCCTCGCGCTCTACTCCGAGGATCAGTCCATCGCCGAGAACAACGTGACCGTCGACTACGACGCGGGCTCCGACACCAAGGACGACGTTCACGCGCCCTTCTTCACGACGTCGTCCGTGACATTGACGCCGCCGACGTTCCCGCCCGGGCTTCCCGCGGGCCTCAAGACCGTGAGCTGGTATGGCAACGTGGCGATCAACACGATCTTGTCGCCCGAGGCCGTCTTCTTCTTCGACAGCCTGGCCTCGGTCGGGGGCACGATCACGGCCATCGACAACATCGCCGGCAATGGCGGCGCGCCCTTCGCCGCGAACGACGACGGCTTCGGCATGTGGGTCAGCCATGACGAGGGGACGCCCCATTCGTCCATCACGCTCAACCACAACACGATCTATGGCGTGAAGGTGAAGAACGGCGTTCAGGTCGACGCGCCGCCGGCGTGGTCCGCGATCACATTCGACGACAACCTCATCGGCGACCTCACGGGGACCAACTCGACCTGCTTCAAGGACGAGTCGGGGAACGGCAAGCGCATCACGGCGACGGGCAACGAGGTCTTCCAATGCGCTTCGACGGTTCCGAACGACGCCACGCTCAGCGTGACGGATCCGAAGCTCTCGTTCCTGACGAGCGTCGCGTCGGGCGCGCCCGGCGCCACCGTCGTCAAACGGTACGTGGGCGGCGTCTTGTCGAACACAAACCTCTGGCCCTTCCCGAACGAGGACAGCATCAAGTCCGACCTGTGCATGGGTCCTGACGGCACCTCGTTGAACGGCACCCCGATCTCGACGCGCACCCACAATGCCAGCGGCTGGTGCACGAGCGGCAAGACGCTCACGCAGTACGTGTGGGGACAGCTGGGCCACGCCAGCCCGTACTGAGCGATCGCTGCCACGTCCCGAGACCGAGCGCCCCGCGCGCGCGTCAGCCGGCCCGCGGCTGCCAGGTCGCCATCGTCTCGCCACGCACGAACTTCGCGACGGCCACGGCGAACGCCGCGTTCGTGACCATGAAATACGTCGGGACGATCGTGAGCGCGCGCAGCGGCCGCGGCAGACGCCGCCGGAGGCCCAAGGCGCCCAGCGCATAGACGAGCGCGTGCGCCACGAAGAGCGCGCGATAAAAAGGCGAGCTCACCGCGAGGACGGCGTTCGACAACAGCGCGATGGGAAGAAAGACGAACGCGCCGTATCGCAGGATCTTGTGGGAGACGATGCTGAACGTCGCCGCCGGGCGCCGCATCGGGTTCAACAAGCGACGCATGTAGACCAACCCTTGCAGCGCCCGCAGCGCCACGCGCACGCGCATCCGGAACTCCGAGGCCAGCTCTTTGTTCGCGACCTCGCGCGCAGAGACGCGCGCGTCGTAGATCACGCGATGACCCGTGTCGATGACGTGGAGCGGAAGGATGAAGTCCGTGATCAGCTGCCGCGGAATGTCGACGTACAGCGCGCGCCGAATGGCGTCGACGCCGCCGTTGACGCCGATGATCGATCCGGCCTGCGTCTCGGCGGCGCGGATGGCGTTCTCGTACCTCATGTACGCGTTGTTGCCGCCCCCGCTCGCGCTGCTGTCGGTGCCCGCGACGAAGCGCAGGTTCCCCGTGACGTACCCCACCTCGGGGTCGGCGAAGCTCTCGACCATCGTTCGGATCGCGTCGGCCGCGAACAGCGAGTTCGCGTCGCTGAACACGATGATCTCGCCGCTCGCCTGCTTGACGGCCTCGTTGAGCGCCGCCGCCTTCCCCTCGCGCGGGCCGCGGCGCAGCAGCTTGACGCCACGTTCGGCGAACCCCTGCACCACCTCGTCGGTGCCGTCCGTCGAGCCGTCCGAGATGACGATGATCTGCAGCTGCTCCGACGGATAGTCCTGCTCGAGCTTGTTCCGGACGGTCTCCCCGATGCAGTCGACCTCGTTGTAGGCGGGAATGAGGACCGTGACCGACGGGACGTGCGCGCGTCGCTTCACGGGACGCGGCCAGATCCGTCCCTTCGACCAGATGAGCGCCGGATAGATCAGGTAGGGGTAAACGATCGCGACGACCGAGGCCCACAGAACGACGATCAGCGCGTTCATCAGCTCAGGTCCCGCCGATACGCGAGCACGACGTCGGCGGCCTCGACGGTCAACGTGACCTCGCGCGGCGCTCCCTCGCGGGCGTTCTCCGCCCGAGCACCGCGCGCGCTCACGATGGTTGCCCCTGGCGCGAGGACGACCGCGAGGGTCGAGCCGAGGGCGCATCCGCCGAGGCGCACGCGCTTGGAAGCTTCATTGGACCCTTCGCCAAACGCTTCGTCGACGTCGAGCGACGCGAACGCGCCGGTGATCTCGGCCACGCCCGCGCCCCGCAGCCGCACGCGGCACGGGTGGCTCGGCGCGACCGGCTCGAGCGCGACGCGCGTCGGAGTGCAGTGGATCAACCGGTGCGCAGCGGACGCCCAGTAGTATCGCGTCGCGTTCGGCGCCAGCACGAGATCACGATAGCTCGAGGGATCTCCTTCGCAGCCGCGCTCCGCCGCCTTCGCGATGTTGAACGCTTCGCGGGCCGTGACGTAGTGCAGGCGATAGCGGACGCCGTCGTTGTACTGCTCGTTCAGCGTCTTGTGCATTTGGTACGCGCGCTCGCCGATGAGCGCGTCGAAGTCACGATCGACGGCGCCGTGCGCGTGCAGCTTCACGAACAGCCACTGCGGCTTGTCGCGAACGTGGACGTTGCAGTCCAGCCAGCACGCGATCCGATCGGGGCGCCCCCAGTTCTCCGTCGTGAGGGTCGAGTTCTCGATCCGCGGATAGCCGGGCGCGCGCCAGTTGATGGCGAGCGGTCCCTGCATCATGAAGAGCCCTCGCGGATCGCGGCGGCCTACCTGAGCGTCGACGCCCCAGTCGTGGGACTTCGGCCTGACGGGGTCGTCGATCGCGTAGTAGACCGAGTTTATCTTGCGCGTCTGGCACTCGTTGGCGGAGGGCATCGTGAGATCGCCCCAGCAGCCGAGCTCTTGCAGGATCGTGAGCTCGTCGTCGACGCCGCAGAACTTCCCGTTGCCCGAGTTGTCGAGCGCCCAGTCGCCGTGGATGAAGCCGAACGCCGTGCGCGGGCTCACGCCCGACTCGAGCAGCAGCCCCCACGTGTGGTACTCGGCGAGGGTCGCGCGAAGGTCACGGCGCAGGGTCTCGGACGTGTCGCCGTCGTGGTGATAGTGGAGCTCGATCTCGCCGAGTCCCTCGAATTGAAACTCTGCCAGGGCCGGCAGGTGCTCGCTGCCGTGGTGGGGCGGATAGAACCACGTGTGCACCGGCGCGTGGCCGAACTCGCGGCGGCAACGATCCTGGAGCGCCGTGTAGCGTTCACGCCACTGCCGCACGCGCGCCGCGGGCTGCGCCGCGTCGGTCGCGTCGTGCCGGGGCTCGAAGTGATCGCACACGAGGAACATGACGTGCGTCGTCTGCTCACGTCGGCGCCGGCGCGCGTTGAGGCGCTGCGCCGCCATCGCGAGGTAGGTGGGGAGCCACAGGTCGAGTCTTCGTTGCAACATGTCTACTGCTCTCAGGTGGTGACGGGCGACGAGGCCCCCGTCGCGGAGGACGCGGCGAGCCGTTCGTACACGTCGATGATCGTCGCGGCGTTTCGATCCCAGGTGTGGTTCGCGAGGACGTACGCTCGTCCCGCGACGCCGAGCCGCTCGCGCAGCTCGACGTCGGCCGCGAGCCGCAGCACGTCCCGCGCCATCGCGTCCGCGTCGCCGGGCGCGATGAGCAGCCCCGTCTCGCCGTCGCGCAAGACCTCGAGGACGGGCTCGACGCGCGGCGCGATGACGGCCTTGCCCATGGCGAGGTACTCGAAGACCTTCATCGGCGAGCCGTAGACGTTCGAGTTCAGCAAGACGGTGATGGTCATCGCGGCCACGAGGTTCGCGATCTCGTCGTGCGGCTTGCGCCCCGTGAAGACGACCCGATCGGACAGGCCCCGGCTTCGACAGAAGTCCTCGAGCGCAGCGCGAAACTCGCCCTCGCCGACGAAGAGGAAGCTGACGTCGTCGCGCGCGGCGAGCACGGTCTCGACGACCGCGGGGAACCTGTCGATCCCCTGCCAGCGGTTCATCGTCCCCACGAACCCGACGACGACGTCGCGCAGGCCGAGCGTTCGACGCAGCGCCTCGGCGGCCGACGGCGAGGGAGCGAACGCCTCGGGCGCGATCGCGTTGTGGCAAGCCGTGATGCGCGCGGCCGCGATCCCCTCTTCGGCGAGCATCCGCTTCTGCACGTTCGTCACGGTGATGACGTGATCCGCGCCCGCGAGCGTGCGGCGCTCGATGAGGCGCGCGAGCCGCTTCAGGTAGAGGCCGAAGTACTGCGCCCAGGCCTGGGCGTACGGCGTGTTGACCTCGAGGATGAGCGGAACGCCGCGCCAGCGCGCCAGCGCGACACCGGCGGCATTGAACAACGCGTAGCGCTCATAGATGAAGTCCGGCCGGAACCGGTTCACGGCCCGCCAGAGCCGCGCGAACACGACGACGTTGTAGCCGAGCTGCATGAGCTCGAAGATCCAGCGGGGCGCCCGCTGCTTTATGCGTCCGAGGAGGGAGCGCCGGCCCGCGCGCGCCGCGGCCCCACGCGCCGGCGTCGGACCGACGATCTCGACCTCGTGCCCGAGGCCGCGCAACGCGTTCACGATCGCGCGGATGTGGATGGACTCGGGCTCTTCGCCCTGCGTGCGATGGTGATAGAGAATGCGCATCGCTCAGCTCGCTCCCCGCGCACGCTGAAGGGCCCGGCTCACAGACATTGGAACGTCAGCCCCTCGGCTGTCCAGCGCGGGATCGCGTCGGCGAGCGCCGCGATCGTGTGCGGATTGTGATCGTGCAGGAGCACGACATCGCGCGCGCGCGGCGGCGTCACCTTCATGCGTCGCGCGAGCGCCTCCGTCCCATCGCACTGATAGTCGCTATAGGTCCGCGTCCAGTGCACGGTGCGGTATCCGAGCGCCGACACGCGCCGCAACGAAGCGAGGCTCATCCGGCCGCGCGGCGGACGGAACAGCTTCGAGTCGGTCCCCGACGCGTCGCTGATCGCGCGTCGGCACGTCTCCATCTCCTGCTCCAGCTCCGCGGGCGTCAGCCCCACGATCTCGCGGTGATCGAACGTGTGACCGCCCACGGCGTGCCCCTCGTCGACGACACGGCGGACGAGATCGGGGAACTGCGTGACGTTGCGTCCGACGACGAAGAAGGTCGCGCGGACCTGGAGCTGCGCCAGGAGCGTCAGGACGGCCGGCGTGTACTCGGGGTGCGGGCCATCGTCGAAGGTGAGCGCGATCGCTCGACGATCCGACGGCGGCAGCCGCCAGACGAACCGGCCGCCCATGGCGACGCGCAGCGCTTCTTTCGCGGTGTCTCTAAGCCACGGCAGCAACGGAACCTCCTCTGACGCCGCGCAGGCACTCGATCGTTCTGTCGGCGATCGCTTCCCAGGTCGCGTGCGCGACCGTCGCGCGGATCTGCTCGGGATCCCACCGCCGCTCGAGGGCCGCCGCGAGGGCGGTCATGAGCGCGGCCGGATCGCGCGGCGGCACGAGGAGCCCATTGCGCTCGTGTGTGACGAGCTCGGGCACGCCTCCCACGTGGGACGCCACGACCGGGACCCCGCTCGCGAGGGCCTCGACGACGACGTTGGGCGTCCCTTCGTTGTCGCTCGGCAAGCACAGGACGTCGGCGGCGCCCACCCACTCTGCCACGATCGGCTGAGCGAGCGCCCCCGCGAAGACGACGCGCGCCTCGATTCCTGCGGCGCCGACCTGCCTCGCGAGGGCGGGCCCGCACCGGCCCGCGCCGATGATGACGAGCCGATCGTCGGGCCCGAGGCGCCCGGCCACGTCGAGCAGCCGCCACGCCTCGACCAGCCGATCGATGCCCTTGATGGGAACGAGCTGGCCCACGAAGACGACGAGCCGCGCTCGCGCTGCCAGGCCCAGCGTCTGCCGGACCGCCGCCCGATCTCGCGGGCGAAACACCGCGGGGTCGAAGCCCGCGCAGGGAATGTGGACGAGCGGCGCGGAGGACGCCGACGACGCGAGGAGGCGCGTCACCTTCGCCAACAGATCGCGGCTCACGGCGATCGTCGCGGCGGCGCCGCGCAGCGCCCAACGGATCTGTCCGCGCAACGTCCTTCGCTCGGCGTAGACGTTGACGTCGCTGCCGTGAGCCGTGACGACGTAGGGGATCCCGAGGCGCCGCGCCGCGAGCGCCACGCCGACGCCGTCGGGATACGCGCAATGCGCGTGCACGATCAGATCGGGGCTCGCGTCGCGCGCTCGACGCAGCGCGGGCAGCACGCCGGCCGCGTACATCATCCCTGACAGCACCTCCGCCTTCGGGAACACGACGAAGCGCGGATGCTCGACGTCGATGCCGTCGATGTTCTCACGCCTCGGGATCTGACTCTTTCGGTACCACTCGGGCTTGGCCCGCAGCGGCGGCGCGAAGGGGACGGGCGCGATGACGTCGACCTCACAGCGCCGGCGCATCGCGCGCACGAGGTTCTCGACGAAGACGCCCCGGTGACGATCGGCTGCGTGAGGGAAAAATGTCGTGACGGTCGAGACGCGCATCAGGGGCCGCCCTCCGCGACGGCGACGACGTAGCCGTGCGACACGGCGCGCGCGCCGAGCGTCTCGCGCGCGAGGCGCGACAACGCCCCGATCATTCGCGAGCGCTTCGGTTGCCCCGACCTCTGCGCGCCGCCGCGCAGCCGCTCGACGAACGGCATGAGCCAGAGCAGCGGCTTCTCCAACATGACGAGCGGCCTCAAATAGAGGACGCCGCTGTCCGTCGTGCGAAAGGCCGATCCCAGGAGATCACGGAGACGCTGCAGCGACATGTACGGACGTTGCGCAATCATCGACGACACGACGATCATGCCGCCCGGCTTGAGCAAGCGCCGCAGGCGGCGGACGACCGTCGCGCGGGCCGCTTCCGGGACGTAGTAGAGGACCTCGAGCATCGTGATCAGATCGAACGTCGGACCGAGCTGCGCCTCGGCGCCCTCGAGGCTCAGGCAGTCGAAGGCGATCTCGGGGTGCCTGGTCCGTGCTCGCGCGATGGCGACCTCGCTCGCGTCGATGCCACGCACGTCCGCGGCCGCGCCGCCGAGCGCGTCCCGCAGCATCGTCGTGAAGGTGCCGGTGGCGCACCCGACGTCCAGGACTGCGCGGGGCGGCGTCGGGCGCGCCTTCGCCGCCGAGGTCAATACCTCGATCATTCTGTGGTAACGCTCACGCTGCGACGGCCTCCACTCGAGCCCCCACGGATCGCTGTCGACGCGCCCATATTGCTGATTGAGCCACCGCCGGCTGCCGTAGCGGAGCTTGGGCATGGCCTTCGTCATCGCGTAAATCCCGGGTAGACGCGCGCCGGTCCTGCCGCGTACCGGGGGACGGCGGCGGCCATCGGCAACGCGTCGGCGTCGCGCTCGATCGCCGCGCGCATCATCCCGCACGAGATTGTGATCGAGCACAGCACATAGAAGCTCCAATCGTGTGGCTTCGCGTCGAGCAGGCTTCGTACCATGATCGAATACGTCGTAATCAAGGTCGCGCTCCGGATCGATTCGAGCCACTCGTTCCCTGGCGTCGTGAGCTTCTTGCGCAGGCTTCGGATCATCGCGCGCAACATGAGCATGAACGACACGAAGCCGAAGAGACCGCTCGTCGAGATGACCTCGATGTACGTGTTGTGCGAGTTCTTGCCGTACTGATCGCCGCTGAGCTCGCCGTACTGGCGGCTGAACTCGGCGAAGTGCCGGCTGCCGACGCCCATGAACGGGTGCGCCTTCACCATGTTGCCGCCCGCCTTCCACAGCTCGAGGCGGGATGACTCGGCGTCCTCGGCCGTGTAGTTGCTGCCTTGATTCTCGGCGCGCTTCGCCCACTGGTACCCGACGGCCGCGACGCCGAACATGAGCATGACCGCGACGTAGAGGGCGCGGCGACGGCCCGAGTACGCGCTGATCACGATCAACACGAGCTCGAGGACGAGGGCCAGGACGCCGCCCCTCGACAGCGACATGAAGATGCCGAGCACGCACGTGACCAAGCTGAGCCCCAGCAGCAACCTCGTCAGCTTCTTCGTCTCGAGCCGCCTGAACATGAAGAGATACGGCAAGATCATGACGATGATGAATGAGTAGTCGTTGTGGTTCTCGTACATCCCATAGGCGCCAGCGCGCCCGCCGACGGCGCACGGGAGGTGCTCGACGACGGCGTAGATGCCGTAGACGACGATGACCATGCTGCCGACCATGACGCCCCAGATGTAGCGCCGAAGATCCTCGACGCTCCTCAGTCGATAGATCGAGATGACGACGAAGAGAAGGAAGACCTGCCAGTATCCGAAGCTCTCGATCATCGCGCTGACGCCCGCGTAGTACATCGAGGCGGCCTGCGCGACGACGAAGGCGACGAGCCACACGAACGTCGGCTCCTTGAAGGCCGCGTACGGCGAGTACATCCTCCGCCGCGCGAAGATCGCCGGGAGGCCCGCCACGATCGCCACGACGAGCATGGGCCGGTAGGGGGCGAGCGCGGGGAACAGGTCACCCGGCTGGATGAAGTTCAGGAACGTGTACAGGAACGTCATCATGATCAGCGCTCACGCAACAGAACGGAGGCCAGATCGTGGACGGTCGAGGCGTGCGAGACGCCGATGCGCCGCAGCTCGTACCGCTCGTCGGCGCGCGCTGGACCTCGGTT
>DATAZS010000011.1:0-1677 GCA_036271915.1 Polyangia bacterium | reverse complement strand
ATGGTGATCGACGAGGGGATCGACGTCACCGCCGCTGATTTCCGCGGAAAGATCGTCGCGACGTACACCTCGACGTGCAAGACCACCACCGCGACGACCGCTCCGACAGACGCGATGCCGTCGTTCGCCGACGTTAAGAGCGCCTACATCGCGCAGCTCCAGATTCCCGACGATTCATGCACGCTGACGCCGAGCATCTCGGCGAAAACGGATCCCTTCGCGACGCTCGACAACCTGCGCTCGAGCTGGAACGACATGCTGCGTGAGCAAAAGTTCGGTAACCAAGTGTTCTCGGAGGCCGAGTTCGACGCGCTCGACGCAGCCTTCAAAGCCGAGTTCGTCGACTTCCCCGACCATGGCACGACGACGGCGGGCACGGTGGCCCACGAGAATCCCGACGTGCGCCTCGTGCTCGTCGAGCGAACGCTCGAAGACGACGCCACGCGCGTCACCGACTTCGTGTGTCTCGAACAGGCCGCGCTCGACCAGACGGTGGCGCTGCTCTCCGACCCCGACGTCCGCGACGCGTACGCCCACGCGCCCGTCTCGCAGTACACGATCGACTTCTTGAAGATCGTGAGCACCTTCAACGTCGGGCTCATCAACGAGAGCTACGGCACGGCATCGCGCACGGAGGTCGACATGCTGCAACAGATGAACGGCTGCGCGGCCGTCGATTCCAGTGCCTACTTTGCCGTCATGCACGATGTGCACGCGGCGCGCCTCGCGGCGCAGCCGCCCCTGCCCTACCTCGCCGTCCAATCGGCGGGCAACGACGGACAGGAGATCGACAGCGGCGCCGACGACTTCGACTGCATCCCCGAGGACACGCGCCGTCTGCTCGTGGGGAGCACCAAGCCCGACGGCGCGCGCAGCACGTTCTCGAACTTCGGTGCGTGCGTCAACGTCGTCGCGCCTGGCGAACGCGTCATCGCGCCGTACGCTGGCGGCTGGCTGTTGCCCGTGCAAGGCACGAGCTACTCGGCGCCGTTCGTGACGCGTGCTCTGTCGATGACCGCGACCGAGCCGTTTGATCCCGCGGCGGCGCGCGCCGCGATCTTGGCGCGTCTCGGCGGACCGCCCACGTTGTCGTTCGACGACGTGCCGCGCGACTTCTTCTATCTCCCCGACGGCGTGGCCGCCGCGAGCGCCCTGACCGTGGCCGCAGCGCCGACGTCGAGCCGCGCGGCGCTCGTGCGCTTCGACGTCGAGCGCGCGCTCGCGCCCGTGCGCGCGCTGCGGACCGTGCTGCAGCGTCGTTAAGGGCGCTCGCGCTCGATGCGCCGATCCGGGACGAGCCAGATGAGTGAGACGAGAAGGTAGAGGGCGAGGGCGAGCCAGCAGGTCACGAACGCGAGCGGGATCGCGATCAGATAGATGAGCCCCGAGATCTTGCCCTTGAGATCACTGCCGAGCGCCGCCTCCAGCTTCGACCCTGGTCCCTCGGCCGCGGAGATCGCGAGCACGAGGATGGAGTACGCGATCGCCGACAGGAGGAGGACGCCGCCGTAGACGGCGACGGGTACCGGCTCGAAGTGGTTCTCACCCATCCACCCCGTGACGAACGGGACGAGCGACAACCAGAACAGCAGATGAAGGTTCGCCCACAGCACGGCGCCGTTGATTCGGGACGTCGCGTGCAAGAGGTGGTGATGGTTGTTCCAGTAGATGCCGACG
>DATAZS010000010.1:0-2785 GCA_036271915.1 Polyangia bacterium | reverse complement strand
CTGCTGCAGCTCGCAGGCGACCCGTCGGCGGCGCCGCTCCCCTCGGGAGATGATGGTAACGAAGACGACATTTAGGTGACGTCCTGTGGAGAATATCCGCCGAACGGAGTGATGTTCGGCACTTGTAACAACCAGAACTGTTGAGAACCTGTGGGCGCAAATGGCTGATGAACGCGAGCTGATGGCGGAACGAGAGAAGACGGTGGCCGAGCTGCGCAAGCGCGGCGTCAACCCGTACGCGAACGGCTTCGTGCCGTCGCACACGACGGCCGAGGTTGCCGCGAAGTTCGCGGACGCGAAGATGCCGGAGCAAAATCCGGCCGACGGGCCGCCCGTCAAGGGCGCGCCACCCACGTTGCTCTCGCCCGAGAAGTTTTCGATCGCGGGACGCATCATCCAGATCCGCGACTTCGGCAAGGCGACGTTCGTGAAGGTCATGGACCGCGCGGGCGAGCTGCAGGTGTGGATGCGCAAGGATCTGGTCGGCGACGCCGCGTGGGAGATCTGGAAGTTCGTCGAGCGCGGCGATTTCATCGGCGCCGTGGGCGGCGCCACGCTCACGAAGACGGGCGAGCTCACGATCGTCGCCGACAGCTTCACGCTCCTCACGAAGGCGACGCGCTCGCTGCCGGAGAAGTTCCACGGTCTGTCGGATCAAGAGATCCGCTACCGCCAGCGCTACGTCGACCTGGTCGTGAATCCGGAGGTGAAGGCGGTTTTCAAGACGCGATCACAGATCGTGCGCGGCGTGAGGGCCTTCCTCGACCGGCGCGGGTATCAAGAGGTAGAGACGCCCATGATGCACTCCATCGTCGGGGGCGCGGCGGCGAAGCCTTTCGAGACGCATCACAACGCGCTCGATCTCGACCTCAACATGCGCATCGCGCCCGAGCTGCACTTGAAGCGGCTCGTCGTGGGCGGCATCGAGCGCGTCTACGAGATCGGCCGCAACTTCCGCAACGAGGGGCTGTCGCGCCAGCACAACCCCGAGTTCACGATGCTCGAGTTTTATCAGGCGTACGCGACGTACGAAGATCTGATCGTGCTGACCGAGGAGCTGTTCCGCGAGCTCGCGCGCGAGGTCGCGGGCGGCGAGACGATCACGTATCAAGGTCAGTCCGTCGATCTGGGCTCGCCGTGGCCGCGCATCCCCATGAAGGACGCCATCGTGACGGCGTCGGAGCGCAGCCTGCTGCCGCGCGGGCTCGAGCGCGCGCGGCTCGACGACGACAAGGCGCTCGTCGAGTGGCTCGACACCGTGGGCTTGCTCGCGCGCGGCGACGAGCTCGGCGTCGTGCTGCGCAAGGCCGAGAACCACGGCGAGCGCATCGGCGCGCTCTTCGATCACGCCGGTGAAAAGGCGCTGCCCGCCGATCGCCCGACGTTCGTCACCGAGTATCCGGCGGAGACGTCGCCGCTGTCGCGCCGGAACGACGCCGATCCCACGCGCGTCGATCGCTTCGAGCTTTTCATTGTCGGCCGCGAGCACGCCAATGCGTTCTCCGAGCTCAACGACCCAGCCGACCAGCGTGCGCGCTTCCAGCGCCAGGTCGACGCCAAGGCCAAGGGCCGCGACGAGACGATGGACTTCGACGAGGACTACTGCCGCGCGCTCGAGTACGGCCTGCCGCCCACGGCGGGGGAGGGCATCGGCATCGATCGCCTCGTCATGCTGCTCGCCGACCAGCCGTCGATCCGCGACGTCATCTTGTTCCCGCTCATGCGTCCCGAAAGCGCGGGCTGACGCGTGGCGCTCGGCCCCGGCTTCGAGTGGTTCGTCGCCTGGCGCCACCTCCGTGATCTCGAGAAGAAGTCGCGGCGCACCCTCGCGCTCGGCGTCACGGCGCTCATCCTCGCGGCGCTGTGCCTGCTGGCCGTGCGCTTCTCGGCGCACCTGCCGTTCCTCCGGCGCGCGCACGACGCCGGCTTCGGCGGCGAGTGGCTCGAATCGCGTCCGACGCTGCTCATCGAGAACCTCAAGACGACGGGCGTGATCGCCGCCATCGCGGGCGTCGTGCTCACGATCCTGGGCGTGCTGTTCGCCACCTTCACTGTCTTCACGGCCTTCTCGATCTTCGGCGTCTTCCTGGGCACGTGCGCGCCCATCATCGCGCTGTCGGTCATGTCGGGCTTCGAGGCCGACCTCAAGACGAAGATCCGCGCGACGAAGGCCGACATCGTCGTGAGCACGGCCGACGATCGTCCGTTCACCGACTGGCAGGCCGTGCAGAAGCGCTTCGCGGGCATCCCCGAGATCGTCGCGTCGATGGCCTACATCGAGTCCGAGGTCATCATCAAGCACGAGACGAACCCGTCGGGCATGGGCATCGTCCTGCGCGGCATCGACGCCAAGGCGGCGCCCAAGGTGCTCGATCTCGCGCGCACGCTGCGCCAGGGTCGGGTCGCCTACCTCGATCATCCCGCCGACATCCCCGCCGACGAAGCGGAGCTCCTGCAGCCCATCCCCGGTCCCCCTGATCCCGCGGGCGAAGGTGAGGATCGCGGTCCGCGCCCGCGCGCCGTGGACCCGACGCCTCGGCCCGTGCTGCCCGGCATCCTCCTCGGAGAAGAGCTGTTCGAGCACACGCTGCGCGTCTACGTCGGTAGCGACGTCGACATCGCGTGTCCGCTGTGCGGCGTCGGCCCGTCGGGCCCGATGCCAAAGCTGAAGTCGTTTCGCGTCGCGGGCCACTTCTACACGGGCATGTACGAGTTCGACTCGAAGCTCGCCTACGTCTCGCTCGCCGACGCGCAGAAGTTCCTCGGCATGCAGGGCGAGATCACG
>DATAZS010000009.1:0-9609 GCA_036271915.1 Polyangia bacterium | reverse complement strand
GCAACCTGACGGACCGCTGGACGACCAACTCCGGAAGCTACGCTGGTCAGTACGTACAGATCGACTTCACGGGCAGCATCAACCTGAGCCGGATCACGCTCGACGACTCGCAGACGTCGGGCGGCGACTACCCCGGCGCTTACGCGGTGTTCTCGTCCTCAGACGGTGTCAACTTCAGCAGCACGCCGTTCGTCACGGGCTCGGGCACCAGTGGCCAGACGGTCATCTCTTTCCAGCAGGAGAACATCCGCGCCATCCGCATCCAGGCGACGTCGACCACCAACGGCGGCTGGTGGTCGATTGGCGAGATCGAGACGAACTGCTCGCTCTAAAAACCAGACACTAGAAACGAGATCGAAAGGGGGCGTCCGGAAGGGCGCCCCCTTCGCCTTTTCGTGCTCAACCGACGGCGACGCCGAGCAGGTGCCCGATCAAGAAGGTGCCGCCCGCGGCCGCCGTGCCGATGAGGAGCATGCGCAGACCGCCGTGCAGCGCGCTGCGGCCGGAGAACAGGCTCATCGTCGCGCCCACGCCGAAGAGCGCGACGGCGGTGACGACGAGCGACGCGGGCAACGCGCGTGACGAGTGCGTCACGAGGAACGGCACGAGCGGGACGAACGCGCCCGTCGCGAACGAGACGAACGACGAGCCCGCCGCGCCCCACGGCGAGCCGAGCGTCGCGGGGTCGACGCCCAGCTCCTCGCGCACGAGCGCGTCGAGCGCGTACGCCGGGTTGGCGACGATGCGCTCGGCCATGCGATCGGCGTCCTCGCGCGGCAGGCCGCGCGCTTGATAGATGAGCGACAGCTCGGCGGCCTCGGCCTCGGGATATTGCGCGAGCTCCTCGCGCTCGGCCTCGACCTGGCGATCGAGCATCTCGCGCTGCGAGCTCACCGACACAAACTCGCCAGCCGCCATCGAGAACGCGCCCGCGAGCAGCCCGGCCGCGCCCGAGATCAGGACGGCGTGTCCGGCCACGCCCGTCGCGCCCGCGACGCCGAGGATGAGGCTCGCGTTCGAGACGAGGCCGTCGTTGACGCCGAAGACGGCGGCGCGCAGGTTGCCGCCCGCGGCGCCGCGGTGTCGCTTGCCGATCTCCTCGGCGGACGCCGGCAGCGGGTGTCCCTTCGCCGTCGAACCGTAGACCGACAAGCCGCGCACCTTCATCGCGGCGAGGACGTGCAGCACGCGTTCGGCGCCGAGCGAGCGCGCGAGCGCCGCGACGACGCGCGTGCGCACGCTCGGCACGAAGCGCGTGGGCAACGGCTCCGCGGCGCGCGCCGCGGCCGTCGCCCAGATGCCCGCCTGCGACTCGGCCTCCTTCGCGAGGCGCTCGAAGAGCGCGCGTCGTTCGGGTAACGGCTCCGCGCGCGAGAGCTCGCGATAAAGATGGGCGGACTCCATCTCCTGCGTCCAGCTCTTCGACACGCTCATCGGGCCCTCAGCTTACGCGTCGACACGCTGGAAACGTCGCGCATTTTTTCCGCCGACGCGACGGATCAGAGACTAAGCTGTCGGCACTCAGCGAGCGAATCGTGTCAGCCACCCCTACAGCCGCCGTCGGAATCGCCAGCCAGATCCTCGGCCTCATCGGCCAGCAGGATCCGATGGGGCGCGGCGACGATGTGGAGGTCGGCAAGGCGCTGCGCGCGTGCGCGCGCGACCAGTTACTCACGTTCTCGCGCCAGCTCGGCCTCTCGGGCGTGACGAAGCTCGCGAAGGACGCGCTCGCGGGCCGGATCGCGGCCGCGCTGCTCGCGGCGCGGTCCGCGGCGCCGCCGCGCGAGCGCGACGAGGAAAATGAAGAAAATGCGACGGGCAACGACGAGGCGACCGCCTCGAAGTTCGATCTCGGGCCCGACGTCGTCGAGTCCCGCCCCCCGCAGACGATCCCTTGGGGCTATGGCAGCGATCGCGTCACGGCGATGGCCGTCGATCCGAACCGGCTATACGTCTATTGGGAGGTCACGGACGCCGCGATCGCGACGGCGCGCAAGCAGCTCGGAGCGGGCGGCGCCGACGCGTGGCTCAGCCTGCGCGTCTACGACATCACGGGCCGCCTCTTCGACGGGACGAACGCGCACAGCTACTTCGACGAAGGCGTCGGCCGCGATGTGCGGCAGTGGTTCTTCGAGATTGGCAAGCCGACGTCCACGACGTGTGTCGAGGTCGGCCTCAAGTCGAATGAGGGCTTCTTCGTGCGCGTCGCGCGCTCGGGGCGTGTCGAGTTTCCGCGCGAGGCGCCCTTGCCGTCCGCGGGCTCCGTCGAGTGGCTCACCGTGCGCACGGCCACGGGCGTCGCGGGCCAGCCCCTGACGGGCGGCGCGCCGCACCCCGACGGCTACGTCGGCCCGGGCACGCTGGGCGGCGCGAGCTCCGAGGATTGGCAGGACTGGAGCGACGGCGCCGGCTTCCCGACACCCGGTGGGGGAGGGGGCGGCGTCACGCGGTCGGTGGAGGGTGGCTTCGAGTGGCGGGAGACGGGCGAGACGCACGTGCACCACGAGCTCGGCCGCGTCGAGTGGGTCGGACCCGTCGAGCGCTCCGAGTGGCAAGCCGGCCCCTTCACGCATCCCGTCGATGCACTGTCGGCACCGTCGATGATCGAGCACCACGAGTCGGGCGAGGTCACGATGCGCACCGAGGACGGGATCGTCCATCTCGTCTACGGGCCGTGGCAGGTCGTGATTCGTGGCACGGGCGCGCGCGCCGAACGCCGCGTGCTCGCGACGTGGGAGTACCGCCGCACGATCGAGCTGCCGGGCGGCGCCGAGCGTGATGACGCGGCGTTGGGACAGTGGGAGCCCGTGGCGCCCGGCGCGTCCGAGTGGCGGCTCGTCGGCGCGAGCGAGCGGCGGTGGCTCGGCGCGAGCGAGCTTCTGTTCCGCGGCGGCTCCGAGGTCTGGCTCATGGGCGCGAGCGAGCGCTTCTTCAAGGGCGCGAGCGAGCGGCTCTTCAAGGGCGCGAGCGAACGGCTGTACCGTGGCGCGAGCGAGCGCTTGAAGCGCGGCGCGAGCGAGCGCCGGCTCGGAGGCGCGAGCGAGCGCACGATTGAAGGCGGCTTTGCAGCCGGTTTTCCGGGCGCGAGCGAACGTCACGCGGCGGGCCGCCTCGGCGCGAGCGAGAATTCGGGCGCGACCTCGACGTCGACATCCCCCGACGACGTCGACGTCCCGATGCCTTACCCCCGACCGGAGCGCTGATGGCGTCAGGTTACTTCTCGCTCGTCCTGCACGCTCACCTTCCGTTCGTCCGTCACCCCGAAGATCCGACGGTGATGGAGGAGCAATGGCTGTACGAGGCCATCACGGGCACGTACCTGCCGCTCGTGCAGGTCTTCGACGGGCTCGTTCGCGATCACATCCCGTTCCGCTGCACCGTCTCGCTGTCGGCGCCGCTCATGACGATGCTGACCGACGATCTGCTGAAGACGCGCTACGCGGCGCACCTCGACAAGCTCATCGAGCTCGCCGAAAAAGAGATCGAGCGGACGAAGCCCGAGCCGCACTACAACCGGCTCGCGCACATGTACCACGACCGCTTCCGCGGGCTGCGCGACACGTGGCGTGGTCACGAGGGCGATCTCGTGCGCGCGTTCAAGTGGCTGCAGGCCGCGGGGCGCATCGAGGTCATCACGTCGACGGCGACGCACGCGTTCTTCCCGCTCATGGATCGCAACTGGGCCAGCATCCGGGCCCAGGTCCACGTCGCCGCCGATCTGTACGAGCGCAACTTCGGCCACCGCCCGCGCGGCATGTGGCTCGGTGAGTGCGGCTATGTGCCTGGCATCGACGAGCTGCTGCGCGAGGCCGCCGTCCGCTACTTCTTCGTCGACACGCACGGAATCTTGTTCGCCGACAAGCGGCCCGCCTACGGCGCGCACGCGCCGCTGTACTGCCCGAGCGGTGTCGCCGCGTTCGGCCGCGACCTCGAGTCGTCCGAGCAGGTGTGGAGCGCCAAGGAGGGCTACCCGGGCGACAAGCACTACCGCGACTTCTATCGCGACATCGGCTTCGACCTGCCGCTCGACTACATCGGCCCGTACATCCACCCCGAGGGCCACCGCGTGTACACGGGCATCAAGTATCACGCGATCACGCACGACCAGCTGCACGACAAGTGGGTCTACGATCCGGAGATCGCGCGCGGCAAGGCGGGCCTGCACGCGTCGCACTTCCGCGGCAACCGCGAGAAGCAGGTGCGCCGCCTGCGCGCCGAGATGGATCGCCCGCCCCTCATCGTGAGCCCGTACGACGCCGAGCTCTACGGCCACTGGTGGTACGAGGGACCCATCTTCCTCGACAACCTGTTCCGACAGTTTCACTTCGACCAGGACACCGTCGAGACGCTCACGCCCGGTGACTACCTCGAGCGCCACGCGACGAACCAGGTCGCGACGCCGTCGGCGTCGTCGTGGGGCGCGCGCGGCTACAACGAGCACTGGCTCAACGAGACCAACGCCTGGACGTACCGCCACCTGCACATCGCGGCCGAGCGCATGGTCGAGCTCGCGCGTCGGCACCCGACGGCGGATCCGCTCACGCTGCGCGCGCTCAATCAGGCGGCGCGTGAGCTCATGCTCGCGCAGTCGTCGGACTGGACGTTCATCATGAAGACGGGCACGACCGTTCCGTACGCGACCCGGCGCATCAACGAGCACATCCTGCAGTTCAACCGCCTGTACGACGACGTCAAGGCGGCGAACGTCAGCGAGGGTTGGCTCGCTGAGGTCGAGTCGCGCAACAACATCTTCCCGAACATCGACTACCGGATCTACGCGAGCTGAGCCGCGTGCCGAAGGGGAAGACGCCGCCGCCCAAAGCGGCAAAGCCGCGAGCGCCCAAGGCGACGCCGATCGCCGCCGCGAAATCGACGACAACACCGGACAGCAAGTCGGTGCCACCTGCGGACCGGCAGGAGCTCGAGAGCTCTCGAGAGCAAAGCGAGCGCAGCGCGGCTTCGCCGCGCGAAGCGAGCGGGGACCGGGGGCCTGCGAGCGTCAGCGAGCCAGGCCCCCGTCTAAAGGTCCTCTTCGTCGCGTCCGAGTGCGCGCCGTTCGCGAAGACGGGCGGGCTCGCCGACGTCGCGGGCGCGCTGCCGAAGGCGCTGCGCGCGCGCGGCATCGACGTGCGCGTCGTCATGCCGCTCTACGCGGGCATGCCCTGGAACGACCTCGAGATCCTCGACGGCTCCGTGTCGGTGCCGATGTGGTGGGGCAACGCGAACGCGCGCGTGCGCGTCGGCAAGCTGCCCGGCAGCGACGTGCCCGTCTACTGCCTCGAGTACAACCGCTACTTCGATCGCCCGTATCTGTACGGCACGCCGTCCGAGGGCTACCCCGACAACCTCGAGCGCTTCACGTTCCTGTCGCGCGGGTCGCTCGAGGTGTGCAAGGCGCTCGGCTTCCAGCCCGACGTCATCCACTGCAACGACTGGCAGACGGCCCTCGTGCCCGTCTACGTCGACACCGTCGAGTGGGGCAAGCCGCTGCACGGCGCCGCCACGATCTATTCGATCCACAACCTCGCGTACCAGGGCGTGTTCGACGGCGGCGGTATGTTCATCACGGGCCTCGGGCGCGAGCACTACAACGCGCACGAGTTCGAGCACTTCGGCGCGCTCAACGTCACGAAGGCGGCGCTGCGCCACAGCACGCTGCTGTCGACGGTGAGCCCGACCTACGCGCGCGAGATCCAGACGTCCGAGTACGGCAACGGCCTCGACGGCTTGCTCGCCGAGCGGCGGGGCGACCTCGCGGGCATCCTCAACGGCATCGACGTCGACGAGTGGAACCCGGCGGCCGATCGTCACCTTCCGGCCGCGTTCTCCGCCGACGACCTGAGTGGCAAGGCGGCGTGCAAGGCGGCGCTGCAAAAAGAGGCCGGCTTCGCCGTGCGGCCCGACGTGCCCGTGTTCGGCATCGTGGGACGCCTCACGCCGCAGAAGGGCTTCGACGTGCTCGCGCACGCGCTCGACCGCGTGCTGGGCTGGGACGTCCAGATCGTGCTGCTCGGCACGGGAGACGACGACGCGCAGCGCTTCTTCGCCTACGTCGACGCGCATCGCGGCGATCGCTTTCGCGCGTGGCTGCGCTTCGACAACGGGCGCGCCCATCGCATCGAGGCGGGCGCCGACTTCTTCCTCATGCCGTCGCGCTTCGAGCCGTGCGGCCTCAACCAGATGTACAGCCCGCGCTACGGCACGCTGCCCATCGTGCGCGCGACGGGCGGCCTCGTCGACACGGTCTCGACCTACGACGAGACGACGGCCGAGGGCACGGGCTTCGTCTTCGGCGATCTGCACCCCGAGGCGCTCGCCAACACGATCGGCTGGGCCGTCTCGACGTGGTTCGACAGGCCGCGCCACATCCAGACCATGCGCGAGCGCGCCATGCGCCAAGACTTCTCCTGGGAGCGCGCCGCGAGCCAGTACGAAGACCTCTACCACCGCGCCGTCAAAACCCGCCGCGGCGGGTGACGCAAAAAAAACGGGGCACTCCGAAGAGTGCCCCGTTTGGGAGCTACGTGTCGCTGGTGCTTAGTTCAGGCTGCAGCTCTGCATCTGGACGTCGCCAATCGACCAGTAGTTGCTGGTCGTCGTGACGACCTGGACGCGGATGGCCGTGAGCTGGCGCTTCGCGAACGTGATGGTCGTCGTGTTCGCCGCGCCGTTGCCCGAGGCGAAGGGCGTCTGGTCCCACGTGATGCCGTCCGTCGAGCCGTAGAGCGCGAACTTGCCGGCGTAGTCGTTCGACGACGTCTGCGTGTTGTTGAGCGTGATGCCCGTCGCGTAGATGGCGCCCGCGAAGTTCACCTGGTAGTAGTCGCCCACCGCCATCGCGCGGTTCGTCGTCCAGCGCGTCGAGAGGTTGCCGTCGTCGCCCGCGGAGGCGGCCGACGAGTTGACGTTCGACGTCTCGGTCCAGCCGCTGACCGAGCACGTGCCCGTGGGGAGAACCGCGACCTGCGAGGGAGCGACGGCGCAGTCAGAGTCGAACTCGTTGATCGACCACCAAGAGCCGTTCCGCGCCGTGCCCATCTGACGGATCTTGATGGCGCGAAGAGTCTGCTTGGGGAACGTGATGACCGTCTGGGGGTTGGCGCCCGAGGCCGAACCGAAGGCCGTCGTCGAGAAGTTCACGCCGTCCTGTGACGCGTAGAGCGAGACGCTGCCCGGGTAGTCGTTCTGGTCGTAGAGCACGTTCGTGAGCGTGAGGTTGCTCATGGTCACGAAGCCGCCGAAGTCGACCGTGAACCAGTCGGTGCCGTCCTGGTTGCGGCCGCTCGTCCAGCGCGTCGACGGGTCGCCGTCGATGGCATTCATCGCGGGATCCTGTGAGCCGCTCTGGATGCTCGAGGCGTTGACGATCCACCGCGTGTGGTCGCAGTAGTTGGACGACGCGCCGATGATCTCGATCCAGTCCAGATCGGGCGCCCCGTGCACGCCGTCTCCGATGAACTGCACCGTGTTGTTGCTGCCAGCGTTGAAGCCCGTCAGCGTGATCGACGCCTGCAGGTCGGTGCTCCAGCCGCCGGTCGACACGAAGCCCTTGAGCTGCGGGGCGCCGCCGTTGACGATGACGTTGAAGAACCGCTGATACACGGACGAGTCACCGTTCGTGTAGTAGACCACGAGGTTGTTGACGCCCGCCGTCGCGGCCGGAACGCCCGTGAACGTCACGCCCGCGTTCGAGCCGATGTTGCCGACGCGCGCGCCGTTCGAGTTGGCCGAGTCCGTGATGACCGACGCGCCGCCCGTGCGCGTCGCGCTCTCGGCCTGGAACGTCTTGCCACGCCACACCGTGATGGGGTTGTTCCAGGTGATGTTGTTGCCGACGCAGGAGACGGCGCCGTCGCCGTTCGCCTGCATCGTGCAGTGGCCGGGCGCGTTGCACATGCCACCGCTGACCGGGTACGCGTTCGAGTACGGCGCGCTGGCCGAGTTCTGCGTCGAGCCGAGGCGGCCGGGGACCACGTCAGCCGTGACGCCCGAGCCGTTGCAGTAGTACGCGTCGAGGTTGTTCGCCGCGTTCGTGACCATGATCTGGCCGAAGAACGTGCCCTCTTGCGTGGGGAACGACGGCGACTGACCCCAGCCGATGTTCGCCATGGGCGAGTCGAGCCAGAGCGGGATGTGGACGCCGGTCGTGTTGATGTGCGCCATGAGGCACGACGACATCGCCTCGGTGCACTGCTGGTTGCAGCCGCCCGTCTTGTACTGCGGCGCGAGGCCGATCTCACCGTTGAAGGTGAAGTTGTTGCCGTACTGGTCCTGCTTGACGAGGGTGTCGCCCGCGTTGAGCGCGCAGCGGACCATGTACGAGACCGTCTTGCGGCCCGGGTCGCTCGTCATGAGGCCGGCGCCGGCCGCGAGGCCGTTCACCGAGTTCAGGCCGTTCGCCATGTTGAGGCCGTTCACCGAGTTCAGGCCGTTGGCGCTGTTGAACCCGTTGGCGCTGTTGAACCCGTTGGCGCTGTTGAACCCGTTGACCGAGTTCAGGCCGTTGATCGACCCGAGCCCGTTCGCCGAGTTGAGCCCGTTCGCCGAGTTGAGCCCGTTCGCCGAGTTCAACCCGTTGACCGAGTTCAAGCCGTTCTCCGACGACAGGTAACCGGCGGCGGTCGAAGCCCCGCTCGGGTCAGCGCTCGACGCGCTGTCGCTGTCCGACAAAGAGTTCGTGCATCCCACGAGCGCCGTCGTCAGCCCTAGGGAGGCGCTGATCCACCCAATCCTCCGCAACGTCATCTTGTCCATGGTCGGTCTCCTTCGGTAGCCCGGCCGACTCGGAGAGTCCCGTTGGCTTTGCGTCCCCCGGTCACCCGGGGTTTGCGTTTTCGAGAGTTGTGTTCCGCTTGATGTCTCCTAAAGCAGTAACCGTGCCTACAAATAAAACGCGCAAAAGTCCAACAAAACGCCGTCTGCAGTCTGCCCCTAGGGGGCGAGTGTTGCCGCGCGAGAAACAACTTGTTGCTCGTACGGCAACTTGGTTTTGCTGGTCTTCGTTCGCCGATGGGGGCCCGAAGCACCAGCGACGTCTGCGGCCCGTTTTGGAGGTGCGCGGCATGGTAAAACAGGGCTCATGTGCGGCATCGTGGGCTACGTCGGTGGTCGGCAGGCGCTCCCGTTTCTCATCAGCGGGCTCAAGCGCCTCGAATACCGTGGGTATGACTCGGCGGGCGTCGCCGTCACGGGGCCGCGCGGGCTCCAGGTCGTGCGCCGCCAGGGCAAATTGTCGGTGCTCGAAGGCGTCGTCGCGGGCGAACCGCCGCAAGGGACGCTCGGCATCGGCCATACGCGCTGGGCGACCCACGGCCGGCCGTCCGAGGTGAACGCGCACCCCCACACGTCGGGCGCCGTCACCGTCGTCCACAACGGCATCATCGAGAACCACCTCGCGCTGCGCGCGGAGCTCGAGGCCGCGGGAAGGCGCTTCTCGTCGGAGACCGACACCGAGATCTTCGCGCACCTCATTGACCGCGCGAGCGCCGAGGGCGGAAGCCTGGCCGACGCCGTGCGCGCGGCCTTGCGGCGCGTCGAGGGCACGTACGCGCTCGTCGTGATCTCGGAGCGCGAGCCCGAGCAGATCGTCGCCGCGAAGAACGCGTCGCC
>DATAZS010000008.1:0-34869 GCA_036271915.1 Polyangia bacterium | reverse complement strand
GCATGCGGACGACACGAGGGCGGCCAAGACCTGGGCGTATGTTGGCGTGCAGGTGGCTTCTTCAACGGCGACTGCAATCAGATTGCTCCAGTGCTTGGCTGTGATGGCGTTATATATCCGAACCTCTGCCAGATGGAGATGAGCGGACATCAAAGCGAGGCGTGGCTGCCCCAGTCCAATCCACGCTGCGCGCACTTGCCCGACAGCTGCATCGTACCGTTCCCTGGCTCGTACGCTGAGTGCGAAGCATACTGGTACTGCAACAATGCAGCTCCCGTGAGCTGCCGTATGCTCCCCAACGGATTCCAACAGGTCGTCTGCGGTCAGGAGCCCTGAGTTGACGATTCTGCCTTACGCGAACGTACGCTGGCCCTCGAAGGAGCCGCGCGACCTGAGCGGGCCGTCGCCTGTCCCGCCGCAGGCGAGCTCGTCGCTACAGCCGACGCTGAACATCCCGTCCGGCCCGTCGAAGGACCCGGGCAACTTCAGCGCCCGCTGGAGCGTCGCCAGCTGGACCTTCGCGAGCACGCCCGCGCGCGGCCTGCAGCAGATCCGGCACGTGCCGTTCGCGGGCGGGCTCTGCCTGTACGTCCGACCGCGGCCCGCGCCCGAAGACGCGCTGCCAGCTGAACCCCGTCGCGATGGCGGCGACCTTGATGACGCTGCAGATCTGCGTCACTCTGAACCCCGGCCCTTGGTGACGCGATGCCCCACGCAGCCTGCCTTCAGGACTGGACGCACATCCGCGGCAGCATCAACGCGTCCGTCGTCCAAGACGCCGCGGCGTGGCTCGACCTCGAGCGCTGCCGCGCGCTCTGGCCGATGATGGACGTGCGGGGCTTCGCGGGTGGGCCGACGGTCTCGCTCGAGTTCGCTCCGACGAAGCACGAAGAGTTCTTCGCCGGCAATACCATCATGTGCCTCGACGCGAATTCCGAGAGCGATGCGCACACCCAAGCTCAAACGAAGAAAGGCCGCAGCTATTGGCGGCCAGAGTTCTTTACCTTCGGCGCGCTCGTTCAGGTCCTCCACAAGTTCAACTGGAGTCCGCTTTGATGTCGCGCAGTCCTGGCGCGCGTGTTCGCGCTCTGCTCTTTGTGGCCGCGTCGGTCGCAGCCTGTTCCTATGGCGGTCACGGCGAGTCCGACGTCTACGATAGCGTCGCCGGCGACGCCGGCGACGCCGGCGACGCCGCGCCCCCGCCCGGCGACTGTCCCGGGGGATCCGACTGCTACACTCAGAGCTTATGGGCGCCATGCGGCGGCGACACGGGAACGTATTGCGGCTTCGCCGCCAATGGCCAGAACCTCTATTGCTACTATGACGGCGACGCATGCGGACGGCATGAGGGCGGTCAAGACGTCGGCGTCTGTTGGCGCGCAGGCGGGTTTTTCAACGGCGACTGCAATCAGAATGCTCCGGTGCTTGGCTGTGATGGTGTTATATATCCGAACCTCTGCCAGATGGAGGTTAGCGGGCATCAAAGCGAGGCGTGGCTGCCCCAGTTCCATCCACGCTGCGCTCACTTGCCCGAGAGCTGCATCGTACCGTTCCCTGGCTCGTACGCTGAATGCGAAGCATACTGGTACTGCAACAATGCCGCTCCCGTGAGCTGCCGTACGCTTCCCAACGGATTCCAACAGGTCGTCTGCGGCCAGGAGCCCTGAGGTGACGATTCTGCCTCACGCGAACGTACGCTGGCCCTCGAAGGCGCCGCGTAACCTGTGGGGGCCGTCGCGTGTCGGCCTCGAGCGATACTGCGCGAATTCCGAGACGTCCTCCACGCCCTACAATCCCGCCCACCCGTGGGGCATGAAGGTAACTCCGTCAAGCGATCCGACGCATGGATCGCTCGTGCCTGGCGGCCTCTCGACGATGTGGTGGAAGTCCGGCGATGGGGATTTGGGGCCCTCGACGGTGCCGTGCAGTCGAGTCATGCACAACGCCGAAGTGGCGGAGATCGGTGCCGCCGGTTGCGAGGGTCAGACTGTCGGCCCGCACTCGGTTTGGGTCTTGCTTGACGCTACCGTCATCTGCCTCGTCATGAATTCCGAAACCAACCCCCCACAAAGTTGGCCAAACGGCCACCGGGCGCGACTATTGGCAGCCGCGGTTCTATCCGCTCGGCGTACTCGTCGACGTCCTCAACAAGTCCAACTGGTCTCCCCTTTGATGTCGACCAGGGTCGGTTCGCGCGCCCGCATGCTGATGATGGCAGTAGTTGCCGGAGTCGTCGCATGCTCGTGCGCCGCCCAGGTCGAATCCGACGCGACCGCCGACGCCGGCGCCGTCGGTCCTGGTGTGGACTGTCCCGGAAACCCTCAGTGCTATTCGGAGGGCTTGGGGGCTACGTGCGGCGAGGACATCGGAACGTACTGTGGCTATGCCTCCAATGGGGAAGGCCTCATCTGTCACTACGATGGCAATGAGTGCGGAAAGAACCGTGAAGGCGGTCACGAGCTCGGCGAGTGTCGCCGGCACGATGGTTTCTTCAATGGCGACTGTACTGGCAGCGCACCCGTTACTGGTTGCGATGGCGTGATCTACCCCAACTATTGCCAGATGGAGCTGAAGGGTCATGCGGTCGACAACCCGTTCGCCGGCTTTCCGTGCCCCCGCTTGCCCGACACTTGCGCGGATACTGCCCAAGGGACGGAGGCGCAGTGCCAGGCCTACGGCTTTTGCAACAACCATGCCGTCGTCGCCAGCCGTACGCTTGACAACGGCTTTCAACAGGTCGTCTGCGGCCCGGACCCCTGAGTTGGCAATTCTGCCTCACGCGAACGTACGCTGGCCCTCGAAGGAGCCGCGCAACCTGAGCCGGCCGTCGCCTGTCCCGCCGCACGCGAGCTCGTCGCTACAGCCGACGCTGAACATCCAGTCCGGCCCGTCGAAGGACCCGGTCAACCTCAGCGCGCTATCGAGCTTCGCCAGCTGGACCTTCACGGGCACGCCCGCCCTCGGCTTGCAGCAGATCCGGCACGCGCGTTCGCGGGCGGGCTCTGCCGCTACATCCAGTGGCAGCTGAACACCGTCACGATGGCGCCGACCTTGATGACGCTGCAGATCTGGGTCACTCTGAACCCCGGTCCTCGGTGACGCGATGCCCCACGCAGCCTGCCTTCAAGACTGGACGCACATCCGCGGCAGCGTCAACGCGTCGGTCGTGCAAGACGCTGCGGCGTGGGTCGACCTCGAGCGATACTGCGCGAAGTCCGAGACGTCCTCCACGCCTACGATCCCGCCCACCCCTGGGGCATGAAGGTAACTCCGTCAAGTGACCCGACGCACGGCTCGCTCGTGCCCGGCGGCCTCTCGACGATGTGGTGGAAGTCCGGCGATGGGGGCTGGGGGCCTCGACGATGCCGTGCAGTCGAGTCACACACAACAACCATGTGGTAGGGCTGGGCTTCCCCCGCTGTGAAGGCCGAACGGTCGGCACGCATTCGGCCTGGGCCTTGGTGGACACTACGGTCATCTGCCTGGTTATGAACTCTGAACCCAACCCCCATAAGGTCGGCCAAACGGCCGCCGGGCGCGACTACTGGCTGCCGAGGTTTTTTCCGCTCGGCGTAGTCGTTGACGTCCTCAACAAGTTCAACTGGTCTCGACTTTTAAAACGACTATTCGCGGCTCGGGTGTTCGGGTCATGATCATGGCAGTCGTTGTCGCGGTAGCTGCGTGTTCGTGCGGCAGCCAGGTCGAATCGGACGAGACCGCTGGCGCCGTCGGTCCTGCCGCCGACTGCCCCGGGAATCCTCAATGTTATACGGAGGGTTTGTGGGCCCAGTGCGGCGAGGACATCGGAAAGTACTGTGGTTACGGCTCACGTGGCGAAAGCCTCATTTGTCACTATGATGGCAATATGTGCGGTAAGACTCGGCAAGGTGACCAGGAGGTCGGCGCCTGTTGGCCACACGAGGGTTTCTTGCATGGGGACTGCCTCGAATTCGAACCGGTCGTCGGCTGCGACGGCGTTATCTATCCGGACTATTGCCAGATGGAGCTGAAGGGTCATGCGGTCGACAACCCGTTCGCGGACCTTCCGTGCGCCCCCTTGCCCGACACCTGCGCGGAGACTGGGACGACGGTGGCGTGCCAGGCCTACGCGTTTTGCAACAAGCATGCCGTCGTCGCCTGCCGTACGCTTGACAACGGCTTTCAACAGGTCGTCTGCGGGCCGGACCTCTGATGAACGCCGCAGCGTTATCGGAGTGTCAGCCTGCACCCTTCCACGACGGCGAGCGACTTCAATACGCCACTCGCGCGCTGCCAATGGGTCGCTGTCACGGCATTGCCCGACCGAGCACTGATGGCGTGGCCAACAACGCGGTCCTTCAGAACGAGCTGGCCCCGGGGGGACTTCGACCACCGCCTGCAGGAATCTTGCGTCGGTTGCTCCTCGCCATGCGGTCACTCCGACGTCGTTCGAGGTCCGTGCTGTGAACGTGCAGGTTGGCGAGGCGATGCTCGGTGTCGCCGACCCGGATCCACGGCACGCGGCACCCGGCCCCGTCGACCCGCAGCTCCGGCCGCACCAGCCGCGGGTCGAACAGGCAGCTCTCATTCACGAAACCGGCGTCACTGGGCCCGTTCCGCGCATCCACCCGGGAGGTACTGCCCGAGCGCCGATCGGTCGGACGGGCGAGGGTTCCTGGCCGCGGCAGCTATCCCGCGGTCTTCGAAGTCGGCGCCATCATGCGCGCCGTCGAGCAGGCGCTGGACGCCCTGGAAAGCGGCGGCGACCGCGAGGCGGACCCGTAGAGAACGCGCGACGGACCTCGCCTGCGGCCGAACGGTTTGGTACGCGCGGACGGCCGTGATACCTTGAAGCGACTCGCCCTGTCACATGGAGACACCGACGATGCGCGTAGACAACCTCCTCCCACGCATCGGTCGGCTCGCCTTCGCAGCGGCGCTCGCGAGCGCCTCGGCGTGCGGACCCAGCGTCGACGAGGTCCCGTCGTGTACGCCGGGCGCGTCGTCTGCTTGCACGTGCACCGATGGCGCCCCTGGCGCGCAGCTCTGTGAAGAGGACGGCAAGCACCTCGACGCGTGCGAGTGCGGGTCGGGGGCCGGCGGCGCAGGCGGCGCCGGCACGACGACGACGCAGGCGAGCACGGTATCGACCGGCGGAGCGACCTCGGTCACCGGCGCGGGAGCAGGCACCGCCTCGACTGCCGCCACGGGCGGCGGGGGCGCCGCCTCGACGGGCAGCGTGGGTGGCTCGACGTCCGCCTCGACGGGCGGACATCAGGGTGGCTCTGGCGGCGGCGTCACGAGCTTCTTGCCGAGCGACGTGTCCGGGCTCGTCCTCTGGCTCGACGCGTCCGACGCCGGGACGGTGACCACGAACGGGACGAGCGTCCTCTCCGTGACGGACCGCAGCCAGACCGCGCGCGTGCTCACCGCAGGGAACGGCCCCAAGTACGTGATCGGGGGCCAGAACGGCCTCAATACGATCGACTTCAACTCGGCCAGCAACACGCAGTATCTGCTCGCGAGCGGCAACATCACGGTGCAGACCTGGATCTTCGCCGCGAAGTTCGACGCAGGCATGCAGCTCTGTCACGGCGGGTACTATTACGATCTGCGACCGGGCAACAGCGGCGCCCAGCCCTGGCTCTACGGCTACGACTGCGACAACGGCTTCACGGCCTTGTCCGACGCGCGCGCGAACAACACCGTCGTCCCGACCAACGCCTCGTTCGCCGACTCCCTGTGGCAAACGTCGCTCTTCGAGATCGGCGCCACGGCGACCTCGACCACGCTCACGCTCTTCAACTGGTATCAGCTGGCGGAGGGCGCCCGCGTGAGCTTCGGCGAGGTCGCCGTGTACGACAGGGCGCTGTCGGACGCAGAGAAGACCGAGCTCTACGGCTACCTCCACGCGAAGTGGGAATAGCCGTCGACACGGCCGCACCGTCGGCCGGGCGACGAGCTCGTCGCGTCGGCCCCGATCCTCCCGCCGCGAGTCACCCAGAGCGTCCTACTTGCTCGCGCAGCAGGACGAGCACCGCCGCGGCCTCGGGAGGCGCATCGTCCGCGTGCGCGCGCCGAAGCGGCGGCGGTCGTCGAGCGCCG
The DNA here is from genome assembly GCA_036271915.1 of Polyangia bacterium. GTDB lineage: Bacteria > Myxococcota_A > Polyangia > Fen-1088 > Fen-1088 > DASZFV01. The sequence continues at coordinate 28,785 of DATAZS010000008.1, read as the reverse complement.
GAAGCTCGGAGCGACGTCTACGCACGAGACGAACGCCTCGCTTTTCTGCGTCGCGCGCGCCCGCGATCTGGATACGCTGCGCTCGTGCGCGACGTGCTCGTGTGGTCCTCGGGGCAGTTGAGCGTGCGAGAGGAGACGGGCGCGGACGAGCCGCTCGACCTCTCGACCGAGCAGCGCGCGTCCGCGTGGGTTCGCGCTTCCTTGGCGGACGTCGGGGCCCTTCGGGTCATGCGACGCGCGTTGGCGCGCCTCACGACTGCCGACGTCACGCAGTGGAGCGACGGCGACGTGGCGGGCGGTGTGGCCCGCGCCATCGCCGCGCGGCGCGTCCTCGCGCTCGCGCTCCATCGACCGGTAGGAGCAGCCAGGCAACCCGCGACGGACGAGGCGACGCCGCTCCCGACGCGGGTGCGCACCTGGGTGTCCGTCTCTCTCGTCGACGACGCGTCACCGCCGCAGCCCGTCCCGTTCGAGGCCTTCCGCCTCACGCTGCCGAACGGTTCGATCTATGACGGCGAGCTCGACGGACAGGGCCGCGCGCGGGTCGATGGCATCGACCCCGGCACGTGCAAGATCACGTTCCCGCGCCTGCATGGCCCCGACTGGAGGGCGCGCCGATGAAGCACACCGTCGCTCAGGGCGAGTGCCTGGCGTCCATCGCACACCGCTACGGGTTCGCGGACTTCCACGCGATCTACGACCACCCCGAGAACGCCGCGTTCAAGCGCCGCAGGCCGAACCCCGATGTCATCAAGCCAGGCGACCGCATCACCATCCCCGACAAGGAGGTGAAGCAGGTGCCGATCGCGACCGGAGCGGATCACGCGTTCGTCGTGAAGCGGCAGCGCCGCAAGCTTCATCTGGTGTTTCAGGACGACGCAGGGACGCCGTTCGCCGACATGCCCTATCGCCTCTCTGCCCCCGGCTTCGAGCGCCGCGGCACCACGCCGGGCGACGGGTCGATCGAGGCCGACGTGCCGATGAACCTGACCGACCTCCAGCTCGAGATCGGCCACCTGAAGCGACACCTCCACCTCGCGCACCTCGACCCCGCGTGGGATCCCGGGACCGACGAGGCCATCCCCGCCGGGGTGCAGGCGCGCTTGCAGCACCTCGGCTACGACCCCGGGCCGATCGACGGCGTAATCGGGCCGCGCACGCGGCGCGCCCTCCGCGCCTACCAACGCGCGCGCAAGCTGCCTGTCTCGGACCTCACTCCTGCGCTCGCGAAGCGGCTCGAGAGCGACCATGGCGCCTAAACCGACGCCCGTCGCGTGCGAGCGGCGCAGCGTGCTCGTCGAGCCGCGCCTCCACCTCGCGCTGCTCGAGCTCCCGTTCGTCGACCGGCCGAAGCCGAAGGACAAGTGGCGGCCCGGGGAGTGGCTCGCGGCGGCGCTCGACACGATGTCGCTCGTGCCGTTGAAGGACGCCTATGTGATGGTGTGGACCCCCGGGCAGGACGACGTGCGCCTCGCCCGCACGTCGGACACCGGCGAGCTCGTGCTCATCCGAGACGCCGAGGTCGGCGCCGCGACGCCGAAGCCCGAGCCGAAGCGCCTCTGCGACTTCGAGCCTGGCGTCGCCTACGAGCTCTTCTGGACGACCGACGAAGGCGTCTTCGCTGCCGCGCTCGACGACCGCAGGAAGTCGATGGATGTGTTCCGCTTCCACGGCGTCACGCTCACGTTCGTGAACCGGCCGGCCGAGCTGTTCGACCGGGATCCACAGAAGCACTTCGGCCTCGGCGACGCGAACGACGCGCGGCTCGGGTGGCTGCTCGAGGCCATCGAGCGAGACGAGCCCGCGGGATACCTCACGTCGGACGACCGCTGGAAGGCGAGCCTCGGCTACGACACGTTCGGCATGGGCGAGGGGCGCTTCCTGCTCGCGCGCCGGCCCGCGCTCGACGCGCTGCGCGTCGCGGAGCTCCTCGTCGGCGGCTACCTCGACATCCGCCAGCAGGCCGCGCGGAGCGACGCGATCTTCGCGCTCGGCGACGAGATGGTGCGGACCGGCGCGAAGGAGACGCCGCTCGCGGGCGACCTCGCGCTGTACACGTCGGCACCGGTCAACGCCGAGTACACCGCGTACACCTACAAGTGCGCGAACGCCGGCGTCGAGCGCCGCCTATTCTACGACGCGCTGCCGACGTCGAGCCTGCGAAACGAGCCGTGGCTCGCCGCCGGTCGGACCATCCAGGCCGAGCACCCCGAAGTCGGCGAGCACCCGAACGCGCATCGGCCGATGGACGTGATCGACGTCGACCGCGCGAAGCGGCGGTTCGATCTTCGCAGGTTCTCACAGGACCATCCGGAGACGCGGCCCTGGCGCTCATCTACGCACCACGTGCAGAAGCTGCTCGAGAAGCAAGCGGGCGACTTGGAGGTCCTCGTCCGCGGGTTCTTCGAGAAGTTCGCGCCGTGGGACGCCGTGCTGCGCGACCTCGGCGCGCGGACGCCGGCGTGCACGCCCGACGACGTTGACGACCTGCACTACCGCTACGTCTCGATGGCCGCCGCGCTCGGCGTCCCGCTGACCGATCACATCGAAGAATCCAAGATCCCCAATTTCGCTCCCTACGTGCTCTGGTTCACGACCGCGTTCGACAAGGGCGGTGGCAGCTTCGACTTCTTGTTCAACGACGCGTCGCACATCTTGTCGCGCGAGAGGCTCGCCACGGCGCATCAAGCCGCCGAGGTCCTCCGTCGCGACCTGCGCAAGTTCACGAAGCTCGCGCGCGCGGGCAACGTGCCCACCGTCGACTACGCGAGCGAGTTCGGCGGCAAGATGCACGTCGACTTCGCCGCCGGCACGGTGACGGTGCAGACGAAGAAGGGAAAGGCGATCGGCGAGCTCCGCTTCGGCCGGTCGCCGATGCCGTCGAGCGGCAGGTCCGCGTGGGCCCACGACCTCGTGCGCTCGAAGCCGACCATCGAGGTCACCGTCCCCAAGCTGACCGAACACAGCATCCCGCGACGCATCGGCGCGTTCGGCAGCGCCGCCGGCTTCGGGCTCGGCCTCTGGACCGCGAGCGAGGATCTCCGCACCAAGGACAACGTGCTCGTCTACGGGCGCCTCGGCCAGAACGCGGTGCAGTCGATCGACGCCGTCTCGTCCGCGTCCGAGTTCGTGAAGCACAAGCTCGTGCGGCGCGCGCTGGGCGAGGCGGGCGAGCTCGCGCTCCGGCCCGTCGGCGCCGGCCTCGAGGGCTTCTTCAACGTGCGCGAGGGCATGAGCATCCTCGTCGAGGCCGACGCCGAGACCGGTCCGACCCACGGCCTCCTCGTGTTCAAGGGCTACGTGCTGATGAGCAGCGGCAGCGCCGCGGTGGGCAGCGTCGGCATCGGCGCGCTCACCGGCGGCTTCGCGGCGCTCGGCGCGACCGAGACGGCGATGGGCGCCGCCTTCATCGCGGCCGCCGCGCCGGCCTTCGCCGTCGCGGGGATGGCCGTCGCCGTCGGGGCGATCGTCGTGTTGGGGCTCGACGTCACGAAGTACCTGATCGACGGCCCGTCCGGTTCGCTCTCGTGGCTCGAGGACGAGCTCGGCCAGGCGTGCAAGGACGAGTACGGCGCGAACCTGCTCGAGAAGAGCGAGAAAGCCGGCGCCACGACCTACACGATCTCGAAGACCTGGGAGCGCGGCGAGGCGTTCCTCCGGGACGCGCAGCGCGCCATCAAGACCGTCGGCTGAGCCGCCGCGCGGGCGCCGGGCGATCGTTCGGAGAGGGGCCCCGCTCGCCTCACGCCGGCGTACACATTCGTGACTGCGGGCCACGGCGAGACGACAGGAGATCACCGCTCCATCGAATCCGGTAGGGTGCGCGCCCGCCACGCGGCGGCGCCGTCCGACAGGACCAGCGCCCGCTCTCGCCCCTTGTCGCGGCAGATCGCGACCCAGCCGTGCGGGGCGCGTCGGACGATGGGCGCGCCCCCGTCATCCGCGAGCGGCGGGAGCCGATCCCACGAGACGCCGAGGTCGAGCGAAGCGAAGAGCTCGCCGTCGCCGCGCTCGACCACGAGGGCGCCCGCCTCCGCAAGGAGCACGGCGCTCGCGCCCGCCGGGCTCGCGACGCGCGCGAAACTCCGCGCCCCGTCGCGCGAGCGCTCGAGGACGAGGTCGGCGGCATCTCCTGTCCCCGTCGGTTGTACGAACCGGAGCGCGTCGCGCGCGCCGAGGAAGACGACGTCGGAGCGCGGCTCCCGCGTGTCGGCGTCGCGGCTCACCGCGGCCCACGTGCGTCCCCCATCCAGCGAACGGTGGATCGAGCTCGCGCTCGCGCAGCATGTCCCGACGCTCCACCACCGAGAGGCGCTTTGGAACGTCACGGCGCCGTACCCCGTCACGGCGCCGAGCTCCCGCCACGTCGTGCCGTCGTCGCGGGTCTCGACGAGGCTGCTCTCGTGGCTGTTCATGCCCCCGTCGTCATAGCGCCGCACGAGGAGCGATCCCGCGGGGCCGCGCTGGAGCGTCGCGCCGCGGCTGCTCGTGAGGAGCGGCACGCTGCGCTCCACGAAGGCGCCGCCGCCGTCGCGCGAGGCGAACAGCGACATCGACCGAACGACCTCCTCGTCGGGCTCACGCAGCAACGCGACGACGGCGCCGTGGGCGACGATCGACGAGATGCGCCACGACGGCTCCCCTTCCGCGCTCGGCGCAAACGGCGTGCGATCGACGAAGGTCTCGCCGCCGTCGAACGTCTCGAGCGCGCGGCCGCCGATCGCGATCCAGAACCGCGCGTCGTCGGCGACCGCGAGATCTTCCACGCGGGGTGCGTCCATCGGCGCGGCTGGCCGCGGATCGACGTGAACCGACGTGACCGCCGGGCGCGCCGGCGACGCACACGCCGCCGCGAGCAGCCCGACCGCGGCGAGGACGCGGCGCACCGACGCGAAACGCGCCGCGCCCGTGGCCGATTCCCGGCGGAGCGCGTCGGGCGAGACGTGCGCGTCGCGCGCGGGCGAGCTCGCGCTCCTTTCATCGTTGTCATGTTCGCGCAACGTCGTCGCAACGCGGGGGCACCCACGCTGTCGTCACTCGATACCCGAGGCCACACGGAGTGGGCACCATGGTCACGTCAGCGCCGAATACGATCGACAAGAACGGAGCGCTCCCCACCGGACGTCCCATCATCGCGCGCGAGATCCGCGATCTCGAGCGCCGCATCGAGGAGGCGGCGTCGTGGGTCGCGCCTCTGCACCGCGAGGTCGGAAAGGTCATCGTCGGCCAAAGGCTGCTGGTCGACCGCCTCTTGCTCGGGCTCCTCACGAGCGGGCACATCCTGCTCGAGGGCGTCCCCGGGCTCGCCAAGACGCTCGCGCTGAAGACCCTCGCTGGAGCCCTCCGCGGCGCCGCGTTCGGGCGCATCCAGTTCACGCCCGACATGCTCCCGTCGGACATCACGGGGACCACCATCTACCACGGTCCGACGTCGTCCTTTCAGGTCAAGCACGGGCCGATCTTCCACAACCTGATCCTCGCGGACGAGATCAACCGCGCTCCCGCGAAGGTGCAGAGCGCGCTGCTCGAGGCGATGCAGGAGCGGCAGGTCACGCTCGGCGATCAGACCTTCGCGCTGCCCGATCCGTTCCTCGTGCTCGCGACGCAAAACCCGCTCGAGCAAGAGGGGACCTATCCGCTCCCCGAGGCGCAGGTCGATCGCTTCATGATGAAGGTGATCGTCCGCTACCCGAGCCTGTCGGAGGAGCGCGCGATCCTCGACGCCATGGCCGTGAGCCGCCCCCGCCTCGACGTCGAGCCCGTGGTGAGCCTCGACGCGATCGTGCGCGCGCGGGGCGTCGTCGACGAGGTGTACGCCGACGACGCGGTGAAGGACTACGCGGTCCGCCTCGTCGCCGCGACGCGCGAGCCGGAGCGGTACGGCGTCCCCGTGGCCGGGCTCGTGCGCGCCGGCGCCTCGCCCCGCGGCACCATCGCGCTGATGCTCGCGGCGCGCGGCGCGGCGTTCCTGCAAGGCCGGGGCTACGTCGTGCCCGAGGACGTCAAGGCGCTCGCTCCAGACGTCCTGCGCCACCGCATCACGCCGAGCTTCGACGCCGAGGCGCAGGGCATCGACGGCGAGGAGATCGTGCGTCGCGTCCTCGACAAGGTGGTGTCGCCGTGAGCGCCGCCGCGGCGCACGGCTCGGTCGGCGATCGGATCACCGCGAACGTCCGCCGGATCGAGATCTGCAGCCGTCACCTCGGGGCCGACGCGTTCCACGGCGGCGTCCAGTCTCGCTTCCGCGGCCGTGGCATGGATTTCGACGAGCTCCGCGAGTACGAGCCCGGCGACGACGTCCGCGCGATCGCGTGGAACGCCTCGGCGCGCACCGGCCGCACGTTCGTCAAGCGCTACCGCGAGGAGCGGCAGCTCACCGTCCTCTTCGTCGTCGACATGAGCGCGTCGAGCGCGCTCGGCGCCGGCGTCGCGACGAAGCGTGAGCAGGCGATCGAGATCGCGGGCGTCCTCGCCCTGGCCGCGCTCCGCAGCGATCACCGCGTGGGCCTCGTCATCTTCAGCGACGGCGTCGAGAAATTCGTCCCGCCGGCGCGCGGTCGCGCCCATGTCCGGCGCCTCGTGCGCGAGCTCGTCGCGTTCGAGCCCACGGGACGCGGCACGAACCTCCGCGAGGCGCTGGACGCGATCCGAAGGCGTCAACGCCGCCGCGCCGTCGTGGTCGTCCTCTCCGACTTCTTGCTGCCGGAGCGGTCCAAGGACGCGGCCCAGCGTGAGCTCGCGACGCTCGCGCGCAGGCACGACGTCGTCTGCATCCGAACCGGCGACCCACACGACCGCGAGCTGCCGTCGGTCGGCCTCGTGACGTTCGAGGACGTGGAGTCGGGCGAGATCGTGGAGGTCGACACCGGCGACCCCAGGCAGCGCGCTGCGCTCGCCCGGGCCGTGCGCGAGACCGACGAGCGGCTCCGCTCCTTCATCCGCCGCGCGCGCGTCGACCTGCTCGAGGTCGACACGTGGAAGCCCTACCTCGGCCCGCTGATCGGGTTCTTCAAGGCGCGCGGGGTCAGGTCATGAGCACCGCGCACCGACGGCGGCGGACGGCGGCGGCGCTCGGCGGCCTCGCCGCGACGCTCGCGTCAGCGGTCGCGCTCGCTGCGCCGCTGGCGCCGGCGACGGACGACATCCGCGACATCCGTGGTCCGATCGCGATCGCGCCTTGGTGGCGCTGGCCGCTCGTGATCGGCGTCGCGGCGCTCGCCGCGCTCGCGGTGGTGCTCGTCGTGCGCGCCGTGCGCGCGAGGCGCGCGCGCGATCTCAGCCCCGTCGAGAGGGCGCGACGCGCGCTCGACGAGGCGAGGGCGCACGCGCGCGCAGGGCGCGTCCACGCGTGGGCGGACATCGTCGCGGAGACCGTGCGCGGCGCGCTCTCGGCGAGGCTCGGCCTCGACCTCCTCCCGCAGACCCTGCGTGAGCTCGCCGACGGCGCGTGGACCAAGCCGCCGCTCGACGCCGAGCTCGAGTCGGATCGGATCCTCGCGCTCCTCGAGGCGTGCGATCTCGCGCGCTTCGCGCGGGCGAGCCTCGACGCCGACGCGCTCGAGCGCGCCACGGCCGGCGCGCGCGACGTCGTCGAGCGGCTGTACGCGCCGCCCGAGCGTCCCTCGGCGGGCGCGGCTCTCCCTCAGCGACCCACGGTGACGACGTGATGAACAAGCTCGTGTCTTACCTGCTGAGCGCGACCTCTTTCGAAGGGGTCGAGTTTCGGCATCCGAACGTCCTCTGGTTGCTCCTGCCGATCGCGCTGGTCGCGCTGTGGCTCGCGCGGCCCGGGCGCGCGAGCGCCGTGGGCTACTCGAGCGTGGAGCTCCTGCGCGCGGTCGCCGGCGAGCGCAGGACGCGCTGGGGGCGCTTCGTCCCCGCGCTCCGTTGGCTCGGCGCGGCGCTCCTCGTCGTCGCCCTCGCGCGCCCGAGCATCGAGCGACGCAACGCGGAGGTCGACGCGTCCGGGGTCGACGTCATGCTCGCCGTCGACGTCAGCGGCTCGATGCAGGCGCGCGACATGGCGGTCGCCGACTCGGCCGAGCCGATCAGCCGCCTGGACGCGGCCAAGCGAGTCGTCGGGCAGTTCATCGCCGCGCGACCGAACGACCGCATCGGCCTCGTCGCCTTCGCGGGCGAGCCCTTCCTCGCGAGCCCCCTCACCCTGGACCACGACTGGGTGCTGCAGAACCTCGCGCGGCTCGACCCGAGTCAGCTCAGCGACGGCACGGCGATCGGCTCCGCGATCGCGACGGGGACGCGCCGCCTCGACGCGCAGGGCGCGAAGTCGAAGATCCTCGTCGTCCTCACCGACGGCCAGAACAACGCGGGCAAGATCCAGCCAGCCGTCGCGGCCGAGGCGGCCAAGGCGCTCGGGGTGAAGATCTACGCGATCGGCGTCGGCTCGAGCGGAGAGGCGATGATGCCCGTCACGGACGCGCAGGGCCGCCAGCAGCTCGTCGCGGCGAAGGTCGACGTCGACGAGGCCGGCATGACGAAGGTCGCCGACGTCACCGGCGGCAAGTTCTACCGCGCCACCGACACGCGCTCGCTGGCCGACGTCTACGCCGAGATCGATCGCTTCGAGAAGACGACGCGCTCGATCAAGAGCTTCTCGCGTCGCGACGAGCGCTTCGCCTGGTTCGCCGTCGCGGGGCTCTGCCTCGCGCTCGCGGGCCTCACCCTGTCGGCCACGCGCTTTCGCCGCGTGCCCTGAGTCCACGTTTCGGAGACCACCATGCGCTTCGCTGAACCCCACTGGCTCGTCATCGGCGCGATCGTCGCTGCCCTCTTCGCCCTCGTCCTCTGGCGCGGCGAGCGCCTGCGCGCGCGGGCGCTCGAGCTCCTCGGCGAGGCCCACCTCCGCTCCGGCGCCGCGGTGCCGTCGCGCGCACGCCGCACGCTGCGCGTCGTCGTGGCGACCCTCGCCATCGCGGCGGGCTTCACCGCGCTCGCGCGCCCGCAGAGGGGCCTGCGATGGGAGACGATGAAGCGGCGCGGCACCGACCTGCTCCTCGTCGTCGACACGTCGAAGAGCATGGACGCGGACGACGTGAAGCCCTCGCGCCTCGAGCGGGCGAAGCTCGCGATCCGCGACCTCGTCGATCGCTTCCCCGGCGACCGCATCGGCCTGGTCGCGTTCGCGGGCGACGCGTTCACGCAGAGCCCGATGACGCTGGATCACCAGGCGCTGCTCGAGACGGTCGACGCGCTCGACACGCAGACGATCGCCAAGGGCGGCACGGACGTCGGGCGCGCCATCGACGTCGCGGCGCGCGCGCTCACGAGCGACGGCGACGCGCAGAGGATCATGGTGCTGCTCACCGACGGCGAGGATCTCGAGGGGCGCGGCCTCGCCGAGGCCAGCCGCGCAGGCGCCGCGGGCATCACGATCGAGACCGTCGGCGTCGGGACGCGGGGCGGCGAGCTCGTCCCCGCGCGCGACGAGCACGGGCACACCGTCGGGGTCGTGCGCGACGCGGCCGGCGCGCCGGTCCGCTCGCGCCTCGACGAGCCCGGCCTCGAGGCGATCGCGCTGGCCGCGCACGGCGCGTACCGGCCGCTCGGCGCCGACGGCAAGGGGCTCGATCGGCTCTACGACGACTCGCTCGCGAAGCTGACGCACGCCGAGACCTCCGCGCGGACGCGGCGAGTCTACGCGGAGCTCTTCGAGGTGCCGCTCGCGGTCGCGCTCGCCCTCCTCGTGCTCGACGCGCTCCTCGACCGCCGATGGCGCGCGGCGACGGCGAGGCCGCGTCGCGCGACGCAGCGGCTCGCGGCGGCGACCGGCGCCGCGCTCGTCATGACGGCGGCGGCCCCGGCGCTCGCGTCGGTGGCGAGCGCGGCGAAGGCGTACGCGGCGGGCCGATTCGCCGACGCCGCCAAGGAGTTCGAGGCGGAGAGCAAGGAGCACCCGAAGGACGCGCGCCTCGCGTTCAACGCCGGCGACGCCGCGTACCGGGCCGGCGACTACGAAGCGGCCGACGCGGCCTTCGAGCGATCGCTCGGAGCAGCCGGCCCTGCCCTGCAGCAGCGCGTGCTCTACAACCGCGGCGACGCGCTCTATCGACTCGGCGCGGCGCAGAAGCCGGAGGCGCGCGCGGAGACGATCGCGCGATGGAAGGCGGCGATCGAAGACTACGACGGCGCCATCGCGCTCGACCCCAAGGACCAAGACGCGGTGTTCAACCGCGACCTCGTGAAGCGAAGGCTCGCCGCGCTCGAGCAGCAGCCGAAGCCCGAGCCCAAGCCTGACGACAAGAAGAGCGACAAGGGCGGCGGCGCCGACGAGCAACGCGAGGGCGCGAGCGGCGACAAGGCCGACGACAAGGGCGGCGGCGCCGACAAGCAACGCAAGGGCGCGAGCGGCGCCAAGGCCGACGACAAGGGCGGCGGCGCCGACAAGCAACGCGAGGGCGCGAGCGGCGCCGAGGCCGACGACCAACACAAGGGCTCGAAGCCCACGGACTCGAGGGGGCGCGACGCGGCGACGCCCGCCAATCCCGGCGAGGGTGCTGCGCCGCCCGAGCGCGGACGCAGCGGCGACGACGCGTCGGGCGCGACGGGACGGCTGTCGGCCCACGACGCGCGCGCCCTGCTGAACTCGCTTCGCGGCGACGAGCGACGCGGCGTGCGGCGCGACGCGACGGGCGACGCGCCGACGGACGACGCGGCTGGAAAGGACTGGTGACCATCATGCGGAGCAATCGAATCCTCGTCGGCGCCTGCTGCGCCTTCGCGCTCGGCGCAGTGGTGGCGACGCCCGCGCTCGCCGCGCCGATGGCGACGCACGGCTCCCCGACGGCCAGCGCGTCGGCGGGCGCGACGCAGGGCCCGCACGCGTCGCTCACGCTCGAGGTGCAGAAGCCCAAGGCGTGGGTCGGGCAGGCCGTGCCGGTGACGGTTCGAGCCTACTTCCGCGGCGTCGAAGGCGTGACCCTCGAGGGCGTCCCTGCGCTCGCGTCGCCTGGGATCTTCACGTCCGAGCTCGCGCCGAAGCCGCGTCAGGCGACGCAGATCATCGGGGGCGCGCCCGTCCTCGTCGCGACGTGGACCGGCACCGTCATGCCTTCGAGCGCGGGGCACCTCGCGCTCCGCGCGGAGCTGCCGGTCGAGCTCCGCTACCGGGAGGCGGCGCCGCGCGCGCGCGTACAGACGCCGGGCGGTGATGACGAGGACCCCTTCGACGCGCTCGCCCGCGACCCGTTCGACACGTCGGCGATCGACCGGTTCTTCCAGCAGTCGATGGGACAGGCGCTCGGACGCGTCCGCGCGCAGACCGTCACGCTCGAGGCGGCCGCGCAGTCGCTCGACGTCGAGGCGCTGCCGACCGCCGATCAGCCGGCGTCGTTCGGCGGAGCGATCGGTCGCTTCGAGCTGAGCGCGTCGGTCTCGGCAGCGCACGCGGCCGTCGGCGAGCCGATCACCCTCCGCGTCGCGGTCCAGGGCGACGGCGACCTCGACCGGGTCGAGCTCGCCGGCGCGCCGACGTCCGACGCCTGGAAGGCGTATCCGTCCAAGGCGACGGTCGCGCCCGCGGAGAAGGGCAAGCGCGCGCGCAAGCTCTTCGAGCAGGTGCTCGTGCCGCTCCATGGCGGCGAGCTGACCGTGCCTGCGGTGTCGCTCACGACGTTCGACCCGGCGGCGGCCGCCTACGTGACCCGCGAGACCGCGCCCATCGTGGTCTCGGTCGACGGCCCGCAGGCCGCCGCAGCGGCCGCGGCGAGCGGCGTCGCGTCGAGCGCGACCGGAGCGACCGCGGGTCCGGAGCCGGCTCGCAGCGCGCCGATCGAGCCTCCGCGCGAGGTGTCGACGGCCCGCGTCGCGACGCGCGTCGCGCCGGCCGGCCTGCTCGTCGTCGCGGCGGCGATCCTCGCCGCGCGGCGCAAGCGACGCGACGCGCGCGCGCTCCGCAGCCGCATGCGCAAGGCCGCCGCCGCGGGCGACACGCTGCCCTTCTACCGCGCCGCGCACGAGCTGATCGAGGCCGAGCTCGCCAGGCGTTGGGGCGTCGCGCGGGACGACGTGAGGCCGGACCTCGTGCGAGCGCGGCTCGGTCCCGACGGCGAGGTCCTCGCCGAGGCGCTCGCGATCGACGAGGCGCTCCGCTTCGGTCGCGGTCACCTCGGCCCCGAAGACCTCGTGCCCAGTTGTTCCTCGATCGAGCGCTCGCTCGGAGGTGCGTCATGAACGCGTCGGACCAGAAGCGGAGGGCGCGCGCGCGCGCCGCGATCGGGGCGTCGTTCGCCCTGGCGCTCGTGTACGCGGGATTCCTTGCACAGAACGTGCTCGCGCAGGAGTCGAAGCAGGCCCTCGCGCTCGTCGCGGACGGTCGACGCGCCTTCGCCCGAGACGACAGGCCGGCTGCCGTCCTCGCGCTCGAGCGCGCGCGCCTGTTCGCGCCGCGCTCCGCGGAGGTGCGAGGCGAGCTCGCGGCGCTCGGCGCGCGAGACGCCGAGCCGGCTCCGGCGGCGGCGCTGCGGCTCGTGACCGCGCGCGAGTGGGCCGCGATCGCGACCACGTGCGGCTGGGCCTGCGGCGTCGCCCTCGCGCTCTGGATCGCGCGCCGCCGCCGCGTCGGCGCACCGTGGACCGCGATCGTCGCCGGCGCGGGCTTCGCCGTGGCCATGGGAGGCCTCGCCGCATCGAACGCATGGCCCCTCGGCGTCGCGAGCGCGGACGCGCGCCTCCTGCTCGCTCCCTATGCGGCGGCATCCCCGCTCGGCCCGCTGCCGGGCGGCGCCACCCTCGTCGTCGGCGAGTGGTACCATGGCTTCGTCCACGTCCAAGCGGGCGATGGAGCCGTCGGTTGGGCTCCCGCGTCGAGCGTCGAGCGCGTCGCGAGCTCGCCGGACTGAGGCTCTCCGCAGCGGCCAAGGCCGAGCCAAGCGGTAGGTGCGCCCGGATCGAGAACCTCTCACCCGCCTCGAGGCCCGATGCACGTTGTGCTCATCGAAGACGACGAGAAGATCGGAGGGTTCATCCGACGAGGCTTGACGGAGGAGGGCCACGTCGTGTCCTGGGCGCGCGACGGGAATGAAGGCCTGACGCTCGCCAGCGAGCGCTCCGCCGACCTCGCGATCGTCGACGTCATGCTGCCTGGCAGGGACGGGCTCTCGCTCATCCGCGCGCTGCGAGAGGCAAAGCGCGACATCCCCGTCATCGTCCTGAGCGCCCGCGCCGACGTCGAGGATCGCGTGCGAGGTCTGCGGTCGGGCGCCGACGACTACCTCACGAAGCCCTTCTCTTTCGCCGAGCTCCTCGCGCGCGTGAGCGCGCTCATGCGCCGCAGCTCCCCGAAGGTCGAGTCGGCCACGCGCCTCGCCTACGGCGAGCTTCGCCTCGACGTGGTCACCCGGCGGGCGGAGCGCGCCGGACAGCCGATCGAGCTCCAGACGAAGGAGTTCGTGCTCCTCGAATACCTCATGCGAAATCCGGAGCGCGTGCTGTCCAAGACGATGATCCTCGAGCACGTCTGGGACTACCATTTCGATCCACAGACGAACGTCGTCGACGTCCTCGTCAGCCGGCTCCGCTCCAAGATCGATCGCGACTTCCCGCAGAAGCTCATTCATACGATCCGTGGCGTCGGATATGTCCTCCGCGCGGACCCCTGACGGAAAGACGGCGGCGGCGGGCGCGTGGCGCACGCTCGGCGCTCGCGTCGCGGCCTGGTACGTCGCCGTCTCGCTCGTCTCGTACGTGACGCTCGCGCTCATCCTGCCGCTCTTGGTCAAGACTTGGGTCGACGGGGAGGCGCAGCACGCGACCGAGACCGCGCTCGATCGCTACAAGGACGCGCTCGAGGCCGGCGGCACCGACGCCCTGAAGGCGATGTTCGATTGCCACGCCGGCGCGGGCGCGAGCGTCGCGCTCCGCGTCAGCGATCGACAGAACGTCGACGTCTACCGCGGCTCGTCCGATGTCGTGTCCGGCCGCGTCGCCGCGACGCTGCGCGATCGCGACACGGGGCGCCTCGCGCCCGAGCGAGCACCTCCGGGCTGGCACGTGGCGTCCGTCTCGACGTCGCAAGGTAGGACGCTCGAGCTGGTGCTCCACGACGATGGCTCGCGCCGCGCGTGGGACGCCGCCCGTTCGACGTCGGCGCTCATCCTCGGGTGCGGGCTGGTCTGCGCCGTCTTGGGGGCGCTGCTCATCACGAGGCGCGCGCTGCGCCCGCTCGGCGATCTCGCGCGGACGACGCGACGGATCATCGACTCGGGCGATCTCGGCCTGCGGGTGCCGACGCGCGGCACTACCGACAGCCTCGACCGGCTCGGCGCGCTGTTCAACGCGATGCTCGCGCGCAACGAAGCTCAGGCGCGAGCGATGAAGGAGTCGCTCGACAACGTCGCCCACGACCTTCGCACGCCGCTCACGCGCCTGCGGGCCGGCGCGGAGCTCGCGCTGCACGGGGAGGCCGATGGTCCACGAACGCGAGAGGCGCTGGCCGAGGCCATCGAGGAGTCCGATCGCGTGCTCGCGATGCTGACGGCCTTGATGGACATCGCGGAGGCGGCGGCGGGGGCTATGCGCCTCGACACGCGGGACGAGGATCTCTCGGACATCGCACGCGAAGCGGTCGATCTCTACGACCTCGTCTCCGCCGACCGGGGAGTTCACGTCGTGACTCGCTTGGAGCCAGGCGTCATCGCCTCCGTCGATCGCGCGCGCGTGCGTCAAGTCGCGGCCAACCTCATCGACAACGCCCTGAAGTACACCGCCCCCGGCGGCCGGGTCGAGGTCTCCGTGCGCCGCGAGGGAGAGGCGAGCGTCCTCACCGTGGTCGACACGGGGATGGGGATCGCGGCGCCCGACATCCCGCGGGTGTGGGACAGGCTGTACCGCGCGGACCGCAGCAGGACGGAGCGCGGGCTCGGCCTCGGGCTCTCCCTCGTCAAGGCGATCGTCGAGGCGCACGGCGGCGACGTCTCGGTGCGGAGCGAGGTCGGCGTCGGATCGACCTTCGAGGTCCGATTCCCTCGCGCGCCCGCGCGCTCGCAAAGCGGCGCAGCGCAGAGCGAGTCCAGTGAAGGCTGAACCCATCGGAGTCGGCGCGACCTCCAAGCGCGGCGGGCGCGGGCCCGACGTGGCAGTTGCGAGTCGGCTCGCGGCCCATCACCGGGGCGTCGGGCCGTTCGCCCTGTCGATGCTGGCGATCGTCCTCGGCGTCGTGGCGGGCTTCGGCGCGTTGGCGCTCCGCGTCTTGATCGCGGTCTGCCACAATCTCTTGTTCCTCGGCCATTTTTCGATCGAGTTCGACGCGAACCAGCACACCGCCGTCGGCCCGTACGGCGCCGCCGTCGCGCTCGCGCCGGCCCTGGGGGCGCTGGCGGTCGTGTTCCTCGTCGACAACTTCGCCCCGGAGGCCAAGGGGCACGGCGTCCCGGAGGTGATGGACGCCATCTATTACAACAAGGGAGCCATTCGGCCCGTCGTGGCCGCCGTGAAGGCCCTCGCGTCGGCGATCTCCATCGGGAGCGGCGGATCGGTCGGCCGCGAAGGCCCCATCATCCAGATCGGCGCGGCGTTCGGTTCGTGGGCGGGCAGGTCCGCGCGGGTGTCGCGGTGGCAGATCGCGACGCTCGTCGCCGCGGGCGGAGGGGCCGGGATCGCGGCGACGTTCAATACGCCGATTGGTGGGGTGCTGTTCGCGGTGGAGATCCTCCTCCACGAGGTCAGCGTCCGCACGCTCGTGCCCGTCGCCCTGGCGACCGCGACGGCGACCTACGTCGGTCACTTCTTGTTCGGCGATCACCCGGCGTTCGCGATCCCGGCGCTGCACGCCCCCGCGACGGCGACGGTCGGCCTCCTGCCGGCGTACGTCTGCCTCGGCTCCCTCATGGCCATCGTCGCGACGGTGTTCATTCGCGCGATCTACGGGGCGGAGGATCTCTTCGATAAATCGATCCGCAACCCGTATGTCCGCCACGTGGTCGGGATGCTCGGAGTCGGGCTGATGGCCGAAGGCGCCATGCTCGTCTACGGCCACTTCTACGTGGCCGGCGTGGGCTACGCGACGATCATGGACATCCTCACGGGTGCCCTGACGAGCGCCGGATTCCTCGCGGCGCTCTTCGTCGCCAAGCTGGTCGCGACGTCGCTCACCTTGGGCTCGGGCGCGTCGGGGGGCGTGTTCTCGCCCGCGCTCTTCATGGGGGCGACGTTCGGCGGCGCGTACGGGCTCGTCCTGCGCGACGCCTTCCCGGCGCTGCACGCAGACCCGGTGGCGTTTGCGCTCGCGGGGATGGGCGGCCTCGTAGCGGGGACCACGGGCGCGGCGCTCACCGCGATCGTGATGCTGTTCGAGATGACGCTCGACTACTCCGTGGTGCTGCCGATGACGCTGACGGTCGCGGTCAGCTATGGACTCCGGCGCGCGCTGAACCCGGACAGCATCTATACGACCAAGCTCCGACGGCGCGGACACCCCATGCCCTGGGCGCTGCAGGCCAACGCGCACCTCGTCCACCACGTCACCGACCTCGCGCTGCAGCCAGCCGACGTGTTGCCCGGCGACACCCCAGGACATGACTTCGACCTCGACGACGAGGCCGGCGCGGCCGTCACCGTGCTGGTCACCGACGGCGCGGTCGTCGGGGTGCTGTCGCGAAGCTGGGCGTTGGCGCACCGAGAGCTGGTGACGTCGGCGGCCGCCCTGTCGGACGTGGCCCGCGCCGACTGGGTGACCGTCGCGGAGACGGCCGCGATCTTCGAGGTCCTCGCGAGCCTGCGCGGCGGGAAGGCGCGCGTGGCCGTCGTCGTCTCCTCGGGGGAGACCGGCGTGTCGCGCGACCGTGTCCGGGGCATCATCACGCTGTCGCATCTGGCAGAGGCCATGGCCGATGGCATGGAGATCTTCGGCGACTGAGCCCCTCGCGAGGGAGGCGTCGTCGGATGAGTCACGTCGGGGCCGTCCGGGCGCGGGACGGCGCGCGGTGGCCGTAGCCGATTTCCTGGCGGCGCGCCCGCGCTACGCCGGCCGCGTGCCGGCTGCCGCGACCTTCGAGAACATGTTGCCGATCTGATCGCCGGGCGTGTACTCGACGATCGCCACTTGCCCCTCGGGGACGGTGACCTTGACGTGGCGTTCGCTCATCCGCCGGATCGTCTCGCCGAGCGGGCCGCCCGTCCACGCGATCGAGAGCTCGTGCTCACCGGGCGCGCACGCGACGAAGTGGGCTTCGTAGAGCGGCTCGGTGCGCGCGGCGTCGTCGACCGTGATCAGCATGTCGAGCCCGCCGACGCTCAGCGTCTCGAGGCCGACCAGCGCGAGGAGCTTGCCCCGCAGCCGCGTCGCGCCGGTCATGACGGCGTGGATC
This sequence comes from Polyangia bacterium, assembly GCA_036271915.1. Classification (GTDB taxonomy): domain Bacteria; phylum Myxococcota_A; class Polyangia; order Fen-1088; family Fen-1088; genus DASZFV01. The sequence continues at coordinate 11,464 of DATAZS010000008.1, read as the reverse complement.
TCGATGCCAGTCTCTCCCATGGTGTCGCCTCCGCGCGCGAGGGTACCGCGTCCGCGGCGCGGATGGCGCACGACCGCGGCCAACTGCAGCGGTCGTGGCTCGACTCCGTGGCTCGACGCGACGCCATCGCCGCCATCGTGCGCTCGGTGGGGTCCGATCGACGCCAGCCCTCAGCCCTCACCGTCCGCGTCGACGATAGCGCGTGTCGAACCGACATCGCCGCTCCTCGTCGTCGAACGTCAGGAAGTCGCGGGAGCGTCCTCGCGCGCCGACGCGACGGAGCCCGCGCGCGGCGCCCGGACGAGTCGCGCCGAAGCGGAGGGAGCACGGGTCGACGCGCTCCACGGAGCGCTCCCGCTGCTGATCCGTTAGGATGGCGCGGCCTTGCGCCGCCACCTGTTCGTCGTCTGCATCGGCGCGCTCCTCGGATGCGCAGAGACGCCGACGCCCGCGCCGCCCGTCTCAGCCTCGCCCGCGCCAGTCGCCGCTTCCCGAAGGGACGACGCGGTGCGCAGGCTCGACGTGACGATCGCGCCGCGGCAGGACGGGGGCCGGTACATCGACCGGCTCGACGTCGAGCTCCGCTATGCGGGCCCGCTGCCGCGTGATGCGGAGGGCCACCTCGCGCTGCAGTTCGACGACGATCACGAGGGCGAGCGCGGATGGTCGAACGCCATCGCGGACCTGCGCGCGACCGACGCCGACGGCGATCTCGCCCTCGCGCGCCACGAGCCCGCGAAGGACGAGACGGTGGTCACGTGGCGATCGGTCCGCGCCCCGTCGGGCCCCGTGCGCTTGACGTACACGGTCGCCGTGAAGCGGCCGGTGGGTTCGGCGTACTACGGCATGCGCGCGTTCGAGGGCGGGTTCGAGGGCACGGGCTCGCTCATCCTGCTCCTGCCTGCGAAGGACGCCGCCGTCTACCGCACGCACGTCGCCTGGAGCCTCGACCATCTGCCGCGCGGATCGGTCGCGACGTCGTCGTTCGGCCGCGGCGCGGCGGACGTCACGGCCTCGCTCGCGATCGTCGACAATGGCGTATTCATGGCCGGCGCGCTCGGTCTCGCGTCGATCGAAGAGGGCGACGCGAAGCTCTACGGCGCGTGGCTCGGCGAGCTCGCGTTCGATCCCGGTGAGGCGACGGCGTACGCGGCGCACGCGCGCCGGGCGATGCGCACGTTCTTCCACGAGACCGAGGCGACGCCCTTCACGATGTTCTTCGCGGGGGCGCCGAACGCGGCCGCGGGCTGGGAGGGCAGCGGCAGGTCGCGCGGCTTCCTGCTCGTCGCCGGCGGCGAGCGCGCGTGGGATCAGCGGTTCAAGTTCGCGGTCACCCACGAGCTCGTGCACTTCTGGATCGGCGGCGATCGCACGGGCCTGCGCCTCGAGGACCCGCTCGGCCAAGCGTACTGGTTCACGGAGGGGTTCACGGTCCACTTCACGCGCGAGATCGCGCTGCGCGCCGGCCTGTGCACGGCCGAGGAGTTCGCCGAGGATCTGCGCCAGCGCGTCGAAGGCATCGTCGCGAACCCGTACCGCAACGCCTCGAACGCCGAGATCGCGAAGAACCTCTGGACGCGGTGGGAGTTCAGCAAGCTCGCGTACAACCGTGGCTCGCTCTACGCGGCCGAGGCCAACGCCGCGATCATCAAGAGGTCAGGCGGCAAGCGGTCGCTCGACGATCTGATCCTCAAGATGACGGACGACGCGCGCGCGCTCGCGAGGGACCGCGCCGCGAAGGCCGGCCCCGACGCCGACTCGCCGCTCAGCGCGAAGCTGCCCGCGGAGGCGTTCAAGGATCTGATCACGGCCGAGCTCGGGGCCGAAGGACGCGCGCGCTACGAGGCCGTGATCGAGCGCGGCGACCTGCCGAACCCGCCGCCCGACGCATTCGGCCCGTGCTTCAAGCAGGTCGACGAGCGCGTTCCGCGGTTCGACCTCGGCTTCTCTGACGCCTCGTTCGGCGCGCACAAGATCGTCGGCCTCGTCAAGGGTGGTCCGGCCGAACGCGCGGGCCTGCGCGAGGGCGACGTCACGGCGGGCGGGCGGATGGTCGTCTACCCCGGCAACACCTCGAAGAAGGCCAGCGTCGAGGTCATGCGCGACGGCAAGCTCGTGACGTTCGAGTACTGGCCGCACGGCAAGACGGTCGACGCCCACGTCTGGGTCTATGACCCGAAGGTCCCTCGCGATCGCTGTCCGCGCAGCAAGCTGTAGCCACCGCGAAGGGCGCTCGGCAGATGAAGCCCATCCTCGGCGGCGAGATCGATACCGCAGCCTCGTCTTCGAAGAAGGGCAAGGGGTGACGACTTGGACAATCGCAACGCCAGCCTCGCGGAGTTTCGCGCAGCCCGCGAGCCTTCCGTGGCTCCGCCCGTCTCGCTCTGGAGCGTCCTGCGAGGACGCAAGGTCGACCCCTACGCGCGCTTTTCGGCGCTCCGCGAGCGCCACGGCGACGTCGCACGCTATCGATTCGCGCTCCGCGACGGGTTCTTCGTCTCCAGCGCCGAGGGTGCGAAGCGCATCCTTCAGGACAATGCGCAGAACTACGACAAGGAGCATCCGTCGTATCGCATGCTGAGGCGCCTCCTCGGGAACGGGCTCCTGACGAGCGAGGGCGATTTCTGGCTCCGGCAACGACGGCTCGCGCAGCCGTCGTTCCAGCGCGAGCGCATCGCCTCGATGTCCGCGAGCATGACCGCCGCGGCGCTCGAGGCGGCGGACCGGTGGGATCGTTCGGCTGCGTCGGGCGCGCCGCTCTCCATCGCCCGCGAGATGTCTCGGCTCACGCTGCGCATCGTGGGCGACGCGCTGTTCGGCTCGGCGCTCGCCGAGGAGGGGGCGGCTGTGAGCGCGTCGTGGGAAGTGCTGAACGCCCAGCTGTCCGAGCGAGCGGCGAAGCTGCGCCTGCTCCCGCCGATCTTGCCGACGAAGTACGACGGCGAGTTTCGGCGCGCGCGGAGGGTGCTGTTCGAGGTCGTGGACGAGATCGTCCGAGCGAAGCGGGCATCGAGCGCCGGCGCCCCCGATCTCCTCACGGCGCTGATGCAGGCGGTAGACGCAGACACCGGCGAGCGCATGACCGATGCGCAGCTTCGCGACGAGGTGGTGACGATGCTGCTCGCCGGCCACGAGACGACCGCGATCACGCTCACGTGGGCGTGGGCGCGCCTCGCGCTGCACCCGCCCGTCGCAGAGGCGCTCCACGCCGAGCTCGACCGTGTCCTCGAAGGCCGCGCGCCGACCGCCGAAGACATCGCGCGTCTCCCGTACACGCGCGGCCTCGTGAACGAGACGCTCCGCCTCCACTCCCCCGCGTACATCATCAATCGCCGTGTGCGCGCAGACGACGTGGTCGCGGGGCACCGCATCTACCGAGGAGGCTCGATCGTGCTCTCGCCGCTCGTTCTCCACCGGCACCCGGCCTATTGGGACCGACCCGACACCTTCGACCCTGCGCGCTGGCTCGACCGCGACGACGAGCGCCGGCGCCCGAAGTTCGCCTTCATCCCCTTCAGCGCCGGTCCGCGGCAATGCATCGGGAACCACTTCTCGATGATGGAATCCATGCTCGTGCTCGCGACGCTCGCGCAGCGCTTCGCGCCTCGCTTGGTGGCTGGCCACTTGCCCGCGACCGAGTACCTCGTGCTCGCGCGGCCAGCCGGGGCCGTCTCTGCACGCATCGAGGCGCGCCGTCCCGCGGTCGACCGCGCCCGCTCGTCGGCCTGACGGCAAACGGTCGTTCGTGGCGGCGTTGGTGGTTCGGTCCGGAGGCGCGCGAGCCGCTGGTCGTCGTGCGCGACGCGTCCGCGTCACCAGCACCGCCGGCGTCGGTGGAGCTGCCGCATGGCGCTGCATGGGTACACCGTGCACGTCGTCTTCGCCGACGGCCGCACCGCGACGTACGACGTCGAGCTCCGCACGGGCGCTCAAGTCGACGTCGCGACGCAAGCACCCGCCGACGCGCCCGTGGGTGCCGCTGCGCCGGTCGTCGTGGCGTCGCAGAACGACGGGCCGAGCCGCCGTACGATCGGCTTCGTCGTCCTCGGTGGCGCGACCGCCGTTGTCATCACGGGCGTAGTCGTCGGCGCCATCGGCCTCGGGCAGCGCAATGCGTTCGACGACTCGGCCTCTTTCTGATTGACGCGCACCGAAGGCCCGAGAGCCTGCGAACGCCGACGAGCGGTGTAGGCGTCACTCCTTCGAAACGATGAGGTCGATGTCGTAGGCGATGGGCGGGTAATTCATAGGCACGTTGGTCGTCGCGAATTCGATCGTGTTGGTGCCGGAGACGAGCTCGGTGAGATCGACGTCGAGGCTGACGCCGAGCGTACCGGACACCGGCTGCTGGAGCGCGAGCTGCGCGGCGATGAACGCGAGCTGATCCGCCGAGAAGTGGTAGGCGTGAGTCGCTCCGCCGTTGAGCCGGTAGTCGAGCTCGTAGTCCGACACGTTGCCCTGGCCGCCGTTGGAGGAAGGCAGCAGCGAGTACCAGATCAGCGTCACCTTTGCGCTCACGGCGCCGGCGAGGTCGATCGGCGTGAACGAAAGCGGCGCTGCGAACCCGCCGGCCGGGAGGTCGCCGAGCTGATAGCCGATATTGACGGCCTTGGTGAAGATGCTCCCGGTTGGGACGGGGGCGTCGGCGAGCAAGTCCGGCACCGAAGCACCGACCTCGACGGGGAGCACCGGCCCATCGAAGCCCACGTTGTCGAACTGGGCGATGACCGAGTCGACCGAGTTGCCGACGCTGTATTTGACCGACGCGTGGTTGTACACGCTGAGCTGAACGTAGCCGGTGGTGAACGGCAGGGAGATGTCTTGCTCCGTGAGCAACTCGACGGGCGCGAACGTGACGCCGTCGGCCGACGTCGGCGAGGCGGAAATGGCGACGTGACCTGCCGAGACGTCGACCTCGACGTGGTTGAGCTGTCCTGGCGTCATGGAGACGCAGTGGCGATCGGCGTCGGACACGTCGATGATGTTCTGGGTGTAGTCGTCGATGACGATGATCTTGTCGACCGACACCTGATCCTCGACCTGGCAGTTCTGGTTGAAATGGACCTCGAGACCGTTCCTCGGCACCGCGCCGTTCTCCTCGTTCTGAAGCTGGAGGAAGCTCGGCGCACCGATCGGGTCTTCGGTGATGTCGAGCGCGATCCAGCCGAGCAGCCCTCCGGGCCACAGCGTCGCGTCGAACACGATCTCGCCGGTGCGACCCGTGAAGTCGAAGGGCTGGCGGACGCGCGCCGCGATCTGGCCGTAGTTCTGCTCGGCGACGGCGATCAGGAGGGTGTTCGACTGAAACGCGCTGGTCGTGTCGCAGATCAGGATGTCTTGATCGGGCAGCACCTGCGCCGGCAGGCCGGCGCGGCAAGGCGGCAGCGTGGCGGTGCCGACCGGGATCACCCAGCCCTGGCAGTCGACGCACTCGCCCCCGAGCCCTGCTTGCTCCGTGCGAACGACGGACCACTTCTTGGGATCGAGCTCGCCCTCGCGTCCGCCGGCGGGCGTCGCTGGCGCGTCGAACGGATCGCAGAACGCCGCAGCGGCGAGCCCGCAGCCGGGCGGGCCGGGCGGGCCGCTGCCGCCGGCGCTGCCGGTGCCCGTCGCGCCGGTGCCGCCGGTGCTGCCAGTCGCGACGGTGCTGCCATGGCTGCCGGTAGCGCCTGCGCCGCCGGTGCCGCCATTCACGGTCGCGCCGTCTCCTTGCGAGGAGCATCCGGCGAGCCCTACGGAGACCGGAACGGCCAGCAGAAGACCCACGGTGGCCGCGGCGGCGAGCAGCGGAGACGAGGTGTAGCTCTGCATGGGTCCCCCGTTCACTTCGGAGCCGAGAGCAGCGTCGCGTCGGGGCCGGGCCCGTCGAGCGCGGTCAGAAACGCGGTCAGGTCGGCCTGCTCATGGTCGCTGAGCCCGAGGGGCGAGAGCTCGCTCTTCCCAGGATACGGGCCCGGTGGATCTCCGCCGGCGCTGAAGAACGCGACGACGTCCGCCACCGTGCGGAGCTGCGCGGTGTGCATGAAGCTCGGGTGCTCCGCGTCGCAGCGCAAGGACGGCGTGCGAAACGCTCCCGCCATGCTCGCGGGCACGGACGAAGGCAAACGCCCGTCGTCGCCGTCGCTGAAGTTACTCTTGACGTTGAGCGGGTCGGCTGCCAATCCGGCGAGGCCAATCAGGGCTCCTTCGTCGCCATCATCGACGAACGCCTGGGCGACGTGCGTCGGCGCGAGCCCGACGTTGTGAAACTCGTCGTCCGTCAGGTTCGCGCCCGAGTGGCAGGTCGCACAGCGTGCCTTCCCGACGAACAGCGCCGCGCCGCGCTGCTCCGAGTCGCTGAGCGCCGCGTCGTCGCCATCGATCCATGCGTCGAACCGGCTCGCTCCGCACCGCAGCTGCCGCTGGTAGGCCTCGATCGCCTTGGCGGCGTTCACCATCACGCGCGTCACCGCCGTCTGGTCGTCAGGCGTCATGCCGTCGTACTCCGCGTCGTCACCGGGGACGCCGTGGCAGATGTACTGTTCCGTGGTCGCGTTCGGCGCGATGACGCAGCCCGTGCTCTGCGCCGTGATGGCGGGAAATCGCGTCGCGTCGTCGAGCGGCGGCATCGCCCCGAAGATCGCCTCGTAGTCGCCGCGGTAGAGCTTGAACATCTGCTCCGCGACGAACAAACGACTCGAGTTGAACTCGCGATTGCCCTCCATCACGCCGATCGACTGCCGCCACGTCGAGTCGCGCGCACCATCCCAGTTGAACAGCTTGACGAAGCCGTTCTCGAGCAGCATCGGGGCTTTGCGGGCCGTCCACTGCGCGCCGAGCGAGATCTGCTCTCCCGGGCTGCGCGTGTCGACGAACCCGCTCTTCGGCACGTGGCAGCTCGCGCAAGCGACGAGCTGGGGAGTCCCGTTCGGGCCGAGCGATCCGGAGAGGGTGCCGTTGTCAGGATCCAGCAATCGGCCCGACAGCCGCACGTCGAAGTACAGCCTCTGGCCGAGCTTCGCGGCGGCGGGGGCGTCGGCGTAACGGTTGCTGATGTCGGCCGACGGAGGTCCAGCGTCGTAGCGCAGCGATTCGAAGCCGGAGCGCACGGACGGTGGCGGCGCCCCCGAGTCGGCGTTCGCTCCGCACCCGGTCGAAAGCACCGCGAGCAGCCACGCGTGCCGCGAGCTCACGGAGCCTCCGTCGGCGGCGGCACGATGCCGCCGGCGTCGAGGAGCGCGAGGTTGACGTGCGCCCATTCGCCGTAGCCGTTCGCCAGACCGAGCGTGACGGCGTTGGGGCCGTCGACGAGCTCATCGAGCGAGATCGGGATCGCGAGCGTGCGGATCGTATTGGATTGCGTGTCGGGATACGGCCAGTCGTAGGTGTGCGCGTGCCCGTTGATGGAATAATCGAACGTGTAGCTGTCGGCGTCACGGACCCAGAAGTTGAACAGCAGCAGGGCTCCGGAAGCCGCGGCGATGTCGCTCGACTTCATCGGCAGCGTCGTGACGGTGGCCGGCTGCGTCGGCGTCGAATCCCACCCCAAGAAGACTCCGTTGGTGCCGATGCCGTCGATCGCGGGGATGGGCGCCATCGAATCGAGCACGTCGAACGAGAGGTCCCGCTTGAGCAGCGGACCGTCGAACGCGACGTTGTCCCACGCGAACGTGTGCACGCGTTGCGACGGGTAACCTTCGGGGCCCTTGTCGGCGTTGTAGTGCGCGTCGTCGATCCAGATGACGCCCCTGGAGAACGTCAGGGCGACGCCGGTGATCGACGCGATGTGCTTGAGCGGCGCCGTCGTGCCCGCGTCGGTCGCGTACACGTCGATCTGACTCTGGTTGATCTTCATCTCGACGTGGTTGAAGCCGCCGTCCGGGCCGTCCGGTGCCACGACGCAGTCGAGGATGTTCACCTTCAGTTCACCGTGGTGACAGGTCTGCGCGCCGAGGCAGTCTGGGTCGCTCTCGCTGACCGTGTCCTCCATGACGAAGTCGCGAATCATGGCGGCCGAGTCGACCGTCCACCGCCACTTGTCGAGGTTGTCGCCGTTGGGGCACTCCCCCTGGTTGTTGCCGGCGTCGCTGGCCGCGTTGCCCAGGCGCACCGCCAGGCCGTGGCGAGGGAGCGAGATGAACGAGCCGAAGTGAATGAAAGGCGCGGGCACCGGCTGATCCGTCACCCAGAACTCGGGCCACACGGAGTGCGTTCCATGCCCGTCGTTGGTCACGTCGAACGACACGGTGCCGGTGCGGCCGGCGAAGTCGAACGGCTGTTTGGAGTACATCGTCAGCGCGATGACCGTTCCCGCCTCGAAGTTGCCGGAGAGGTTGTCGTTGGTCGCGTCGCGCAGCTGCCCGCTGCAGACGCGCAGGTCGCTCTCCGCCTGGACGTCGATCTCCGAACCGCAGAGGTCGAGCTGCGCGTTCGCCCAAGCGTACGGCTGGCCGACGTTCTCGACGCCTCCGGTGCGCTGCACACCCCACAGGTCTCCGTTCATCTCTCCCGAGCGATTGGTGACCGGGAAAGGCATGTCGAAGGTCTCGCAGAAGGCGAGCGGACTCTCGTTGAGCTGCATGCCGCAGCTGTGCGTCGGCGTTCCACACATGCCCGGCGTTCCCGTGCCGCCGCAGGTCTGGGGCGCGCTGCAGGTCCCGCACGTGCCGCCGCAGTGATCGTCGCCGCACTGCACGCCGTCGCACATCGGCGTGCACGGGCCGGTGGAGGAGCTACCGCCCGCTCCCACCGACGTCGAGTCGGCGCTCCCGCCAGCGCCGCCCGTGGAGGCGACGTCCGCGGAGCTCGAGCAGCCGAAGAGCGCGATGAACGCGAGGGGCACGGCGCGATTCACCATCTCGAGCCTCCTTCAGTCCGTTGGTTTGTGGGACGAGGTCGATCTTGCACGCGTACGGCGTGTCGCTGACGGGCATGTGCTCGACGTCAGTTCGAGCGTGTTGCGGTAGGCCATCGTACCGCATTCCGTCCAAGAAGAGGTCGCACGTGTCGCGCTCGCGACCCGGTTCATGCGCGACGGGGCCGCTGCGCGCGGCCGTCGCCGCACGTGTCGGTCCGCGCTCCGGGGATCTTCGACCTCGAGCACGACCCGTACCGGCCGGCGCGGACGAACCTGCACCCGAGGTGCTCCCCGCCGACGACGCAGCCGCGCTCGTGCGCGTCACGACCGAGCCGACGGGGATGACGCGTGCGCCGCCGGCAGCTCGTCGTGCGCGACGCGCGTTGCCATCCGCGCCCACGCGAGCGCGAGGTCGCGCCCTCGCGCACCGCGGCCCGATCGACGCGGCGGCGGCGGAGAGGCAAACACCAGCCGCTCGAGGAGCGTCGGGAGCCGATCTGCGTCGTCCGCGAACGGAGTCGACGGAAGCTCGAGCTTCAAGGTGAGGCCGGGGTGCGTGACGACGTGACGACGCCCGCGGATCGCTGGCGATATCGAGGCGTAAGAGTCCGGCGCGTCCCGTTTTCTGTACGCAGCGCATGGAGCTCGACGACGTGACTGGGCGCGCCAGGTGCGGCGGCGTCCACATAGCTTCCGCGCCACGGACGCGGCCAGCGACTCCGGCGTCACCAGCACGGGCTCCCCCTACTGTACGACCCAGAGGTAGTTGGCGGAGGATCCGCCGGCGATGGCCTCGAGCCATCCCCAAAGCGATGACCGCGTCGGGTCCGGAGAACCGCGCCCTGCGGGACACTGAAAGTCCCAGGCTCAGGCGCCGCCCGCCTCCTTCAACACGTAGACGCGCCACGACCGACGAACTGCGTCACCAAGCGCGGCCTCGCGCACGCGCAGATGACGTCCGTGCCGACTGCGCGCGAACGAGCACGTGGCAGACGCGCAGCTCACAATTTGTCCATGAGTGCATCGCGCTGCTCGCGAGTACCGACGCTCGAACCCACCGCCAACGACTTGCGTAATGACTTCAGGTACGTCCGAGTATCCCTGTCATCGTCGAGCACCGCGACGACCTTCCGGATGGCTCCTCGGCCGCGCAAGATGTTGAACACGGTCTCGAGCGATGCGTTCTGCCCCTTAAGGCGCCGAGCGAGTCCTGCCGCGATGCGCTCGCACTTGTCCCAGTCACGCCACCAGGACAAAGGCGGCGCCTGCTGGCGAAGCCAATCCCACTCCTCGTACTCGAGGCGCGAACTCGCGAGCGCGTCGAACGTTGGTTGAAAGCAGGTCGTGAACAGCGGCGAAAGGCCGCTGGTCCCGAGAGCCAATGCGAGACCGAAGGCTGCGACGCGGGGGGAGAACGAGTCTGACTGGCCGGAGATCCCGGTCTGCCATACCTTCGAGAGGCGTTCCCGATGCGTCGTCGGGCTGACAAAGCGACTGGCGACTTCGAGTTCCTTCGACCTGAGTGCGGCGTGTCCTTCAAGCCAGGCGAGCACCGCATCCGGTCGACCGGCGAGGCTCGAGCGCCACTGTGCTGAAAAGGACAACTCCCCTTTCGTGATCGCGGAGAGAACAGGCGACACAGCAGCATCACCTGCGAAGCGAACGAGCGCTTCGACCGGGGCGTCGGCACCGGACGCGATGACTGCATCCACCACGGCGCTCCGCTCTTCGTCGGCGAGCTTGAACGCGTCGAGCTGGCCAATGATCTCTCGGCTGCGGTGACCGGCGCGCCTCCACACTTCAGGAGCCGTCGCGAGCCTGGGGTTCGCGCTCACAATGGTGGGCAAAAACGGGACCTGCGAATCCGCGAACGTCCCGACGTCGCTTGACGTCAAGGACAGCACGGCGGCCCGAAGCACCTGCTCGCCGACCGAAGTGAGCTCAGCGCCGAGCAACGACATCGTGAGCGCGCATCCCTCGGGTCGCGACTCCTCAAAGAGTTGGTGCGTTTGCTCCTCAAGCATCACGCTCAAGAAGGACAGGTCCGCGTCGCGGTGACCGCAGAGCGTCTGAAGAAGCTCGCGCCTTGCCGCTGGTCCCTCGTCGGTCCCAGCGCGATCGAACAGCATTCGCACAAGGCGCGTGCGCGTCGCGAGTTCCAGTTGAGGCATGCCAAGGACACTTGCCAGAACATCGGGCGCGGACCAGCTACCCCCGTGCATCTCGGCGAAAATCGGCATGAGGCTGGGAACAGCCCCGCGCGACGCCTCTGCACCAACCGCGGCCTCCATCCACGATCGGAAGGCGCTATCGCCGCGAGAGGCGCCCTCCAGCAGCACATCTACCCAAGCATCGGGTGCCGTGGGCCGTCGAAGGTCGACGACGAGCGCCGTGCCCGCGATCTTGCGGAACTGCGATGACGGCACTGCTCGCGGAACCGCTTGGATGTCCATCAATACGCCTGTAACAGTACGCGGCATGAGAGCGCCGGTGCACAGCGAGAAGCGAGCCTTCGCGCCCGGCCACAGCTCGTCCCACAGACGGAGAAACGCCGACTCGAGCTCAGTGGCAGTGTCGACAGCAACGATGACCGGCCGAGGTTGCCCGAGCACCGCCCCGATCAGGGCA
>DATAZS010000007.1:0-5835 GCA_036271915.1 Polyangia bacterium | reverse complement strand
ACGGTAAGGATCGTCCGATGATCGGGGGCGAGCTGAACGGAGCCGAGGCGGTCGAGTACGCCCAGCTTCACCTCAAGGAGGTGCGTGTCGACGCGGAGGCTTGGGAGATCTCATACGTCGATGAGAAGACAGGCGAGCGGTGGTTGATGGACTACCCCCATTCCGAGTTTCAGGGCGGCGGCAGCCCACGTCTCCGCCGCGCCCCTTGAGCGCGAGCGCCGAAGGATTCACCCGCCACCTGGTGCATGGACTACAGACTAAGACGGCAGACCGGTCGAGCGATCACGCTCATGATGCGCGGACTGGTGTTCGCGGCGCTGTCCTGCAGTCCCGCCAAACGGCAGCAGATCGACGCCGTGAGAATTCAAGGTGGGTCGGACGCAGTCCTCAAGATCGATCTGCCGATCATTCGAATTCACCCAGAAGAGTTCATCGCAATGCAAGTCTCGTTGGTCAATGCGAGCTCGCACGATCTGTGGGTCAACGGGCGCCTGCTGTTGAATCGAGAAGATTACATGCCCGCGGTACGTGACTTCTGGCTGATCATGGAGGGTCCTGATGGCAAGGACGTGCCGCTGACCTGCTACAAGAACGCAAAGTTCGTCAGCGACAGCGACTACAGGATATTGAAGCCGGGTGAATCGGTGACACGTGTCGAGATCCTCAATGACTGTTATTCGGTCCACAGCATTGGGCGCTATCGCGTCGTCGCGTTCTATCAGGATGAAAATGCGCACCCACCGCTGGCGCCGGCCTCGGCCGAACATCTGAAGAAGCTGTTGCAGTCAGAGGTCGCTACTTTCACGATTGCGACGCAGCCCTAGAGCGCCCTAGAGAGCCTACGCCGCCGTCGTCGCGCGCGCGCGCCGAACGCCCAGCATCGGCGCGAGGAACTTCCCCGTGTACGAGCCCGCGACGCGCGCGACCTCTTCCGGCGTGCCCGAGGCCACGATCTCGCCGCCGCGCGCGCCGCCCTCGGGGCCGAGGTCCAGGATGTAGTCGGCCGTCTTGATGACGTCGAGGTTGTGCTCGATGACGAGCACGGTGTTGCCCGACGACACGAGCCGCTGCAGCACCTCGAGCAGCTTGCGCACGTCCTCGAAGTGCAGGCCCGTCGTCGGCTCGTCGAGCAGGTACAGCGTGCGCCCCGTGTCGCGCTTCGCGAGCTCGCGCGACAGCTTGATCCGCTGCGCCTCGCCGCCCGACAGCGTCGTCGCCGACTGACCGAGCGAGATGTAACCGAGGCCCACGTCCTCGAGCGTCGTGAGGATGCCCTTGAGCGTCCGGTGGTTCTCGAAGAGCACGCGCGCCTCGGACACGCTGGTCTCGAGGATCTCGGCGATGCTGCGGTCTTTCCACTTCACGCGCAGCGTGGCCTCGTTGTAGCGCTTGCCGTTGCACACCTCGCACGTCACGTAGACGTCGGGCAGGAAGTGCATCTCGACCTGGCGCACGCCGTCGCCTTCGCACGCCTCGCAGCGGCCGCCGCGCACGTTGAACGAGAAGCGCCCCGGCAGATAGCCGTAGGCGCGCGCCTCGGGCGTCTGCGCGAAGACCTCGCGGATGGCGTCGAAGGCCTTCGTGTACGTCGCGGGGTTCGAGCGCGGCGTGCGACCGATGGGCTTCTGATCGATGTCGATGACCTTGTCGATGGCGTCGATACCCGAGAGGCCCGCGTGCTTGCCCACCTGGTCATAGCTGCCCAGCAGCTTGCGCCGCAGCGCGGGCTGCAGGATGCCGTTGATGAGCGACGATTTCCCCGCGCCCGAGACGCCCGTCACCGCGACGAGCACGCACAGCGGGAACGCGGCGTCGATGTTCTTGAGGTTGTGCTCGCGCGCGCCCTTCACGGTGATGAAACCCGAGGGCTTGCGGCGCTCCTTCGGGATCTCGATGCGCTCCTTGCCGACGAGGAACTTGCCCGTGAGCGACTTGTTGTCGGCGCGCAGCTCGTCGGGCGTGCCCTCGGACACGACCTTGCCGCCCAGGCGCCCCGCGCCCGGCCCGAAGTCGACGACGTGATCGGCGGCCTCGATCGTCTCGGCGTCGTGCTCGACGACGATGACGCTGTTGCCGAGATCGCGCAGGCGCCGCAGCGTCGCGATGAGCCTCAAGTTGTCACGCTGGTGAAGTCCAATCGACGGCTCGTCGAGCACGTACATGACCCCCGACAGCTCGCTGCCGAGCTGCGACGCGAGGCGGATGCGCTGCGCCTCGCCGCCCGACAGCGACGCCGCCGCGCGATCGAGCGTGAGGTACTCGAGGCCGACGTCGAGCAGGAAGCCCAGGCGGTTGTTGACCTCTTTGAGGATCTCCGACGCGATCTGCGCGCGCGCGCCTTTGAGGCCCAGCGTCGCGAAGTGCTTGCTCGCCTCGACGACGGTCATGGCCGTGACGTCGACGATCGGCTTGCCCGACAGCACGACGGCGCGCGACTCGGGCCGCAGGCGCTGGCCGTTGCACGCGCGGCAGTGCTGCTCGCGGAAGTACTTGCCGTACCACTGACGCGTCACCTCGGACGACGTCTCCTGCATGCGCTTCTTGATCGTGTTGACGACGCCCGCGAAGCGCATGGCCCACGACCCGCCGCCGTGCTTGCCCGTCCACTTCACCTGCATGCGCTTCTCGCCCGAGCCGAACAGCAGCACCTCGCGGTGGCGCGGCGTGAGGCTCTTCCAGGGCTTGTCGAGCGGGATGCCGAACTCCTTCGACACTGCGGCGGCGACGTTCGCCGTCCAACCTTGATCGCGCCCCGCGCGATCGCCCCACGGCTCGATGGCGCCGTCGGCGATCGACAGGTCGCCGTTCGGCACGATCAGATCGGCGTCGACCTCGAGGCTCGAGCCGAGGCCGTTGCAGTCGACGCACATGCCGAGCGGGCTGTTGAACGAGAACGACTGCGGCGACAGCTCGGGCAGGCCCACGCCGCAGTCGGGGCACGCGCGCGATTGGCTGTAGGCGCGCTCGCGCTCCTCACCCTCGACGGCGACGAGCACGGAGCCCCCGCCCGCCTTGACGGCCATCTCGACGGAGTCGGTGATGCGCGCGCGATCGCTCGCGTCGAGCGACACGCGATCGATCACGATCTCGATCGTGTGCTTTTTTTTCTTATCCAGCGCCGTGACGTCCTCGAGCCGCTGGATGAGGCCGTTGATGCGCACGCGCGCGAAGCCCGCCTTGCGCGCCTCCTCGAAGACCTCGCGGAACTCGCCCTTGCGGTTCTCCGATTTGCGCGCCATGAGCGTCGCCTTCGTCTTCGCGGGCAGCGTCAGCAGCTCGTCGACGATCTCGGCGGCCGAGCGCGCCGCGACGGCGCCGCCGCACAGGTGGCAGCGCTGCTCACCCGCGCGCGCGTAGAGCACGCGCAGGTAGTCGTAGATCTCGGTGACCGTGCCCACCGTCGAGCGCGGGTTCGACGACGCCGACTTCTGCTCGATCGCGATCGTGGGCGACAGGCCGCGCAGCTGCTCGTACTTCGGCTTCTCCATCTGGCCCAGGAACTGGCGCGCGTACGACGACAGCGACTCGACATAGCGGCGCTGTCCTTCGGCGTACAGCGTGTCGAACGCGAGCGACGATTTCCCCGAGCCCGACACGCCCGTGAAGACGACGAGCGAGCGCTTGGGGATGCGCAGCTCGTCGATGCTGAGGTTGTGCTCGCGCGCGCCTTTTACGACGATGAAGTCGGGCTCGTCGGCGGGGCGTCGTCCGGAGAGAGAAGTGCCTGACGTCTTGCGGCTCACGGGTCGGGCAGCATAGCAGCCCCGTCAAGGGAGGCCGGCCCAATCGCGCAGGGCGAGCTCCGTGTCAGGCCGCCCGCAGCACGGCGAAGCCATCCGGGCGGTGGAGCAAGCGGCGATCAGCGGTGACGAGCGTCAGCTCGTGAACGCGCGCCGTCGCCGCGATGAACCTGTCCGCGGGATCCTCGTGCGAGAGGCGAAGCCGCCGGCTCTGGATCGCGATCTCGTGATCGACGGCGACCTGCCGGATGGGCGCGTGCCGCAGCTGCGCGCGCACCCACGCCTCGGGATCAGGCGACAGCGACAGCCGCCCACGCGCCGCGAGGAGCAGCGTCTCCCAGACGGAGATCGGCGACAGCCACTTCTCGTCGCGCTCCGAGCCGAGCTGCGTGAGCACGTCGCGCTTGAGGCGTGACGGCTCGAGGAGCGCCCACAGCCACACGTGAGTGTCGAGCAGGAGCTTCATTTGCGCGCGGCCTCCCAATCGTCGCCGCCCAGCGGCTCGACGACGTCACCCTCGATCGTCCCGCTGCCGCTGGCCGAGCCGATCCAATCCTCGCGACCGTGCGCGGACGACGGCGCGATGATCTCGGCGATCGGCTCTCCACGCTTCGTGATGAGCAGCGGCGCACCCGTTCTTCGGACCCGTTCGAGCATGGAGAGGCATCGGGCCTTGAAGACGGAGATTGCTACCTTTTCGACCACTCGATGAAGTTTATCATGGTCAATGACCATGGTCAATTCGACCTCGGCGCAAAGGCGCTCGTCTTTGCGTGCGACTCAGTGCCAGCTCGCGAAGAGCAACGCGGAGAGCGTCTGCACGTCGTGCGTGTTGCCCTGCTCGGACAACGATACGGCGATGATTCGTCCCAGCAAGCCCCACTGCCAGTTCGTGCCGAGCGCCCAGTCATAGCCGCCCGCGAGCGCGAGGCCGCCGCCGCTGGGCGTGATCGTCGAGGCGATGCCCGCCGTCTCCTTGATCGACATGCGCGCGCCACCGAGCGCGCCCTCGAAGTGCCAGCCCGTCGGTCCCGGGTGCACGCGCCAGTCGGCGACGACGCCGAGGAAGCCGAGCGCGCCGATTTGCAAGCTGTTCGCCGCGCCGGTCTTCACGGCCGACGACGACGCGGCTTCGACGGCGCCGAGCACGCCGAGCGCGAGGTGCGGCAGCACGCCGATCGTCGCGGCGAGCTGCAGCGCGCCCGAGCCGCCCGAGGCCGTGCCCTTCGAGATCCACGTGAAGTCGTCGCGGGCGCCGCCGCCCCCAACCCGAGCTCGACGTGCAGCCCCGCGCGCTTCGGAGGCGGCGCGACGACCGGCAATGGCGGCGGCGCGTCGACGACAGGTGAAGGTGGCGTCTCGACGACGGGCGCGGGCGCGCTCGAGCCAGGTGGCGGCGTGGGCGGCGGCTCGCCGACCTTTCCCTCGGGCTTGCCCTCGGCCTTCCCCTCGGCCTTCCCCTCGATCTTGCCTTCGAGCTCCGAGATGAGGCGCTGGATCTCTTTGCGGTTGGGCGCCTTCGGCGATTCGTTGAGGAAGCGTTTGTAGAACGTGATCGCCTCGGGGTAGTTGCCGAGCTGCCGGTGACACTGCGCGATGTTGTAAAGAAACGCCGGATCCTCGTGCTCGACGTAGGCCTGCTTGAACTCGTCGAGCGCCGCGCGGTACTCCGAAACGTTGTAGAGGCTTCGCCCCTTCTTGTAGTGCGCTTGCGCCGCCTCGTCGCCCGCCGCCGCGGGCCGCGACATCAAGCAAGCGAGCACACAAACCACCGCCACGCTCAGGGCTCGGGTTCTCACGCGCGTCCATCGTACGTGCTCGTCGCGGAACGAACAATGGGCGCGTCCCAGAGGTGTCGTCGGCGTGCAGGCCCCGGAGCTCGGTTGGCAAATGGTAGAAGACAACGGCGCGGAAGACGTCGGCGCCGCGATTCCGTTGCTGTGCTCGACGCCCGCCGGTCGATGCGAGCGGCTCTCCGTCGTCTCGGCGTACGTCGAGCGCTGGCCTTGTACGATCGCGATGGGCCGGGCCGCGACCTTGTTCGCGCTCGCCGTCGTCGCCAGCTTCGTGACGCGCTCGGGGCCGCGCCCGATGT
>DATAZS010000006.1:0-4188 GCA_036271915.1 Polyangia bacterium | reverse complement strand
GACGCAGGGCTTCGGGCAAGATCGCGCGTCGAAGTCCGCCTCGATCAACGCCCAGTACGGCGTCGATCTGACCGACGTCGATCACCTCCGCATCCTCGTGACGGGATACGCGACCCAGAGTGATCTGGCGGGCGTCGTTCGGCAGGACGACGTGAACGCGGGGCGCATCGGGTACTACGACGCGTACCCGAACTTCAACTCGTTCTACCCGGCGTACTGCACGACGGCCTCGTGCGCCCAACCCGCGCAGGGCGTGTCTTCCGAGCGCGTCATCATCGGCGCGGAGCTCGACCACATGACGAAGGGAGGTGCGCGCTTCGCGATCGCGCCCTGGTTCATGTGGACCAACTTCCTGTCGCGGCAGAATTACACGGGCGATCTCAACAGCTCGAACCTCCAGCCGGACCTGGCGAGCCTGGGCGATCTCTGGGAGCTCACGAACGTCGAGACGGCGGCGGGCGCCACGGCGCGGGTCCACACGGCGCCCCTGCGTCTGGGGAACTTCCTCGAGGTGGTGAGCGAGCCAGGCGTCTCGATGCGCGTCGGACACACGGACCAGAGCAAGGACCTGCTCAACCCCGCGAACCTGGACCCGTGGGACTACCGCGCGAGCTACGGCTTGAGCACGCTCGATCTCGCGGGCTACCTCGACCTCGACCTGCGCCTCTGGAAGAAGCTCCGCGTTTCGGGCGGCGTGCGCGCGGACTTCCTCGACGTCTCCGTCGACAACAAGCTGTCGGGGATCGCCGGGCCCATCCCGACCGGCGCCCTGCAGGGGTCGACCATGAACATCGCCGGCGTGGCGCCGGGGCCTCGCGTGACGGTCGCGTACGAGGGCCTGCCCGCGCTCGAGCCGGTTTTTTCGGCGGGAATGGGGTTCCGCTCGCTCGACGCGGTCAGCCTCACGTTGTGCAACGCCGCGGTCGTGGCGCAGAACACGCAGCTGCCGCCGTGCAAGACCGGGTCACCCTACTCGCGGGTCACGAGCGTCGAGGCGGGCCTTCGCTCCATGCTCTATGGGGGGCGGCTCACGACGACCCTCACGGCATTTCAGACCGACGTCGCCAACGAGCTCGTCTTTGCGGTCGACTCGGGCGGATACGAGACGGAGCGCGCGAGCACGCGTCGTGGGATCGTCGGCTCGCTCCTCGCGCGGCCGAGGCCGTGGTTGCTCGCGTCGAGCGCGCTGTCTCTCCAGACGGCGACCTTCGACGGCTTGGTCGCCGGCACGTCGCACGACGTGCCCAACGTGCCCGCCTATCTCTGGCGCACCGACGTCAACGCGAACGGCAAGCTGTTGCGGGTGAAGGACGTGCCGCTCACGGGCCGCGTCGGCGTCGGCTACACGCTGATCGGTGGCCGTCACATCAACGACGTCATCATCGGACCCACGAACAACGTCCTCAACGTTCAAGCATCTCTGCGGTACCGGTTCGTCGAGCTCTCCGTCGACATGTACAACGCGCTCGGCCTTCAGTACGCGGATGAGATGGCGTACTTCGTCTCGAACTGGAGCCTGCAACCCGGGCAAGGCCGGGCTTCGACCGCTGTCCACATCGCGGCCGCGGCGCCCCGCTCCACGCTCGCGACCTTGACGCTCAATTTCTGACGAACGGGTGTTCGCAGGTGCGGCGCCGGCTGCTCCTCGCCGTCTCCTGGGACAGTAGACGTGTAGGCACCTCAGAGTCGAGTGGCCGAAACCTCAGCGTCGCCGGATCAGGGCCAGCAGATCGGGTACGCCGTAGGCGCCCGCCACGCTGCGTTCGCCATCCCCCTTGAGCGCGAGTTGGGTCGAAGGACCGCCATCGAGGAGAAGCGCCGAATAAAAGCCGAGCTTGGCGAGGCGGGCGCCGAGCTCGGCGGCGTCGACGGCCGTGGGCGCCACGACGAGCGTCAGCGACGTGCCGTCCTTCGTGAGCGCAACGGCGGTGCGACGCGCCGCCTGTGGCTTGAGCTGGGGCACCAAGCCGTCAATCAGGATCCGGGGGCCGACCTGGATCGCGGCTTCGACGCCCGGGGCGGCGACGAGCTCAGTCGAGTGGACGATCCGTGCGCGGCCGCCGGAGATCAACAGCACACCCCAATCGACGTGCGGGCGTAGCGGGACGATGGTCTTGCCGCGCGCGATGCGAAGGCCGAGCGGCGCGCCCTTGTCGTCGAAGAAGCCGCCGTTGACTGCGGCTACGGCGTCGGGATTGTCGCGCAGGACGTCGGCGGCGCGTTGGCGCGCGAACGGTCTGGCCGTCGAGATGATCACCTCCGGACGAAATCGCGCGAGGTCGAAGCGATAGAGCTCGATCCGTGCCCCTGCAGCGGCGAGCGCGCGCTCCTCGTGGGTACGAACGCTCGCGTGCTCGACACCGGGCTCGACCTTCTCCCACGCGACGTCCGCCACTCCCGCGCGAGAGGGCGCGCCGACGAGCGCGAGCGCGATGACGACCCAAGACGCTGCGAACGCGCACCTCACAGGCCGATAATCTAGCCGAGGGGACAGTGTCGCGCGACGCTGGCTCGCGCGGTTCACCGCCGATCGAGCCGCGCGCGCAGCCGCGTGAACAGCGCCGTCGCGGCCTCGATCTCCTCCTTGCGGATCGAGACGCTCTCGACGTTGACGCCCACGGGGATGTCACGCTCATGCGCGAAGGCCAGCACGTCGTCGGCCACGGCTTCGGCCAGGCGCGCGGATGTCGCCAGCGGGTCGCGGGCGTCGACCAGCTCGTTCTCTAGCCAGCGCGGTACGGCGATGCCCAGCCACTTGAGCAGCGCCAGCGTACGCAGCGAGCCGCACGGCGAGAACGTCAGCACGACGGGCAGCGGGCGTTGGCCGCGGGCGCGCGCCGCGCGCGCATAGTCGGACAGCAGCGACTTGCTCGAGCCGGCGTCGTAGACGGCCTGCGTGACGAAGAAGCGGCAGCCCGCGTCCGCCTTGACCAGCATGCGCTCGTGCTCGCCGCCGCGGCGCGCGTGACGTTCGGCGATCGCGATCGCCCCGAGCACGAGGTCGGGCGCGTGCCGGCGCACGAGGGCATAGGCATCGTCCAGCGTCACGCCGCCTTCGCGCGGGCCGCGGCTCGTGGGCGCGCCCACGAGCACCGAGAAACGCGCCTCGGCCGCGGCGGCGCACGCGCCGCACCACCGCTCGAAGCCCGCGCGATCGGTGCCGGCCACTGACCGGTAGACGATCTTGGGCAGCGCGAGATCGCCCATGAGCTCGTGCGCGTATGCATCCGGTGGCAGCGTGGGCAGGAAGGGGAAAGGCCGCGGCTCGGGCTGCCGCGCCGACTCGTCCTGCAGGTCGTAGACGACCAGCGCGTCGGGACCCATCGCGCGCAGGCGCTCTTTCTGCGCCGTGATGATGGCCTCGATGCGATCGCGCGCCGTGCTCTGCTTGGGGGGCGCCAAGCCGTAGAAGCACAGGTCGGGACGCGGCGAGGCGAGGCGGTCGAGGAGCGCGCTCATGTGGTCACGTTACCGCGGATGCATCGACATGCGCGTTCGTCACGAACGGCTCGTCCACGTGGACCCCGTGCGTCGCCGCGTAGTACGGTGAAGCGTGGTCGCCGAGCCCGAGAAGATCAGCATCACGGCCAAGCTCTCCGCGTACTACCGCCAGTTCTCGGACATCGCCTTCGCGTCCGAGGTCGCGGCCCTGATCGGCGCCGAAGACGCCTACGCGACGCTCGCCCGAGACTACGGCCTCGATCGCGACCAGCTCACTTCCTACGCGCCGATGTTCGAGGCCCGCTACAAGAGCGTGAGCGAGCTCATCCGCAAATCCGGCGCGTCGCAGATCCTGGAGCTCGCGTGCGGCTACTCGATGCGAGGCCTCGATCTGACCCGAAGCGGAACGTTGCAGTTGCGCTACGTCGAGACGGACCTGTCGGGCGTCATCGCCACCAAGCAGGAGCTGCTCGACGAGGTCCGACGGCGTCATCACATCGCGCCGAGCTCCCGGCATCACGTGACCGTCGCCGACGCGTTCGACGTCGAGCAACTCCGCGTCGCGGCCCGCGCGCTCGACCCGCGCCAGCCGCTGCTCGTCCTGTGCGAGGGCCTCATGGGCTACCTCACGAGAGCCGAGACGGAGCGCGTGGCGACGAACATCCGCGCCCTGCTCGGCGATCATCGCGGCGGTTCCTGGATCGTTCCTGACTTCACGTTCGTCGCCGAGCTCCGGAACCTGCCGCC
>DATAZS010000005.1:0-2197 GCA_036271915.1 Polyangia bacterium | reverse complement strand
GTCGGCGTCGAGCTCGTCCAACTGGCGCCGCGTGACCTGGACCAACGTCTACCGCGGCCGGATGATCCTGATCATGCTGGGCCTGTTCGGCGCGGCGCTGCTCTACGGCGACGGCGTCATCACGCCCGCGATCTCCGTGCTGTCGGCCGTCGAAGGCCTCACGGTCGCGACCGACGCCTTCACGCCCGTCGTCGTGCCCATCACGTGCGTCATCCTCGTCGCGCTCTTCGTCGTGCAGAAGCGCGGCACGGGCGGCATCGGCGTCGTCTTCGGTCCCATCACGCTGCTGTGGTTCATCGGGATCGCCGGGGCGGGCGTGCCGTGGATCCTTCGTCATCCCGCGATCCTCATGGCGGTCAATCCGATCTACGCCATGAAGTTCTTCGTCATGCACGGGCGGCACGGGTTCCTCGTGCTCGGCTCGGTCGTCCTGTGCATCACGGGCGGCGAGGCGCTCTACGCCGACATGGGCCACTTCGGCACGCGCGCGATCCGCCTCGCCTGGTACTCGTGCGTGTTCCCCGCGCTGCTGCTCAATTACTTCGGCCAGGGCGCGCTGCCGCTCGAGCGCCCCGAGGCGGCGGCGAACCCGTTCTACGCGATGATGCCCGCGCACTGGCTCTACCCGATGGTCATCCTCGCGACGCTCGCGACGGTCGTGGCCTCGCAGGCGCTCATCTCGGGCGCGTTCTCGCTCACGCGCCAGGCCGTGCAGCTCGGCTACCTGCCGCGCGTCACGATCATCCACACGTCGGGCAAGACCGAGGGCCAGATCTACGTGCCCGAGGTCAACAGCCTGCTCATGGTGGCGTGCGTCGCGCTCGTGCTCGGCTTCCGGCAGTCGAGCGATCTCGCCGACGCGTACGGCATCGCCGTCACGGGCACGATGGCCATCACGTCGGTGCTGTTCTACTCCGTCGCGCACTTCCGCTGGGGCTGGAGCGCGGCGAAGGCCGGCACGCTGCTCGCGTTGTTCCTCACCTTCGACCTGTCGTTCTTCGCGGCGTGCTCGGCCAAGATCGCGCACGGCGGCTGGTTCCCGCTCTTGGTCGCGCTCGCGATCTTCACGACGATGATGACGTGGAAGCTCGGTCGGAGGATTCTCGGCGAGCGCATCGCGGCCGACGCGTTGCCGCTCGAGATCTTCCTCGAGGACATCGATCGCACGAACCCGCACCGCGTGGGCGGCACGGCTGTTTTCCTCGCGTCGACGCGCCGCGGGACGCCCGCCGTGTTGTTGCACCACTTCAAGCACAACAAGGTGCTGCACCAGCAGGTCGTCATCCTGTCGATCGTCACCGATGCCGTGCCCGAGGTCGCGTCCGACGACTTCATCCACATCAAGTTCTTCGACCGCGGCTTCTGGGCCGTGACGGCGCACTACGGGTTCATGCAGACGCCCGACGTGCTGCAGGTGCTGCGCGCGTGCACGTCGCAGGGCCTGTACCTCAACGAGGGCGAGACCAGCTTCTACCTGGGCCGCGAGACGCTGCTCACGGGCAAGGACAAGAACATGGCGCCGTGGCGCAAGCGCCTCTTCCGCTTCCTGTCGCGCAACGCGCGCTCGGCGACCGACTTCTTCCAGATCCCTCCGAACCGCGTCGTCGAGATCGGCACGCAGATCGAGCTGTGAGCGCGCAGGGGTGCGCTGCCCCCATGGGATCGGTAAGATGATCGAGTGCGGCAAGCGATCTCGATCGGAGCTGTGCTCGTGACGGTCCTCTTCTCGGGCGCGGCGCGCGCGACGGACTTCGGGCCCTGGTCGTTCCGCGAGGTAGGGACGGCGGCGCGGTTCAAGGACTGGATGCCGGCCGTCGTGCCCGGGTGCGTGCACACGGACCTGCTGCGCGACCAGAAGATCCCCGATCCGTTCTACGGGACGAACGAGAAGGATCTGCAGTGGATCGAGCGCGCGGACTGGGAGTACCGGTCGTCGTTCGTCGCGGACGACGCCTTGCTCGCGCGCGAGCACGTCGATCTCGTGTGGAAGGGCCTCGACACCTTCGCCGAGGTCTTCGTCAACGGCGCGTCCGTGCTGCGCGCCGACAACATGTTCCGCTCGTGGCGCGTCGACGTGCGCGCGCGGCTCGTCAAGGGCGCGAACCAGGTCGTCGTGCGCTTCCGCTCGCCCATCGCCGCCGTCAAACCCGCCTACGATCGGATTTTGGCTCTCGGCTACCGTCTGCCCGCGATCAAC
>DATAZS010000004.1:0-2926 GCA_036271915.1 Polyangia bacterium | reverse complement strand
CGTATTGGCCTCTCTCGGCTGAAAGGACCAAGCCGCAGCCGCCTTGAGGCAATGGACAGGCGCATTTGCGCGCCAATTTTGGCGACCCTAACGGGTTGGCCGACGGAGCCGGGGTCGCAATCGACTCAACCGCAGGGAATTATTGGGTATTTTTTGGCGACCCCAGCGGGATTCGAACCCGCGTTCAAGCCTTGAAAGGGCTTTGTCCTAGGCCGGGCTAGACGATGGGGTCCGACGGAAGGGGGCTCAGTGTATGGATCGAGGTCGAAAGCGCAAGGCTTCCGATGGGCTCGCGGCCACTCATATAGATGAGGGGCGCGGCCGCGCGGCCGGGACTTGCCGTCAGACGTTTCGTGGCTATACTGAACACATCATCAGTACGGTTACGGCCATGGGAAGAACGCTCTCACTGCTCGCGCGACTGCCTCGGTTCGAGGACGACGGGATCACGCATCGGCGTGATTGCGAGTGTGTGCGGTGCGACGCGGGGTATCGGCCGTCGGAGCACGAGCGCGCGGCGGCGCGGCGGCGACAGGTCGAGCAGAAGGCGCGCGAGCAGGCCGCGCGCGAGGCGACGAGGCGAAAGGAGCGCGAACGCATGAAGCTGGCGGTGGTGGACCTGTTCGTCGATGAGCAGGTGCAGGCGGCGAACGATCAGGTGCAGGCGCTGCGCTCGGCGCGTGATCGCGCGGCGGCGGACGAACGGCTCGCGCAGCTGTGGCAGCTGCGACGGGCGGGGCTCTCGCTCTCCGAGGCGATCGACGAGGTCGAGCGCCGCGCGGTCGGCGGCGCGCGCGACTGATCGGTCGCGTGCTCGGAGGCGCGTGGTCGGAGGAGAGTAGGTGGGCCCAGTTGGGTTCGAACCAACGGCCTACGGATTAAAAGTCCGCAGCTCTGCCAGCTGAGCTATGGGCCCAAGTCCCGTCGATGCGGGGTAGAACGTCGGGCGAAGATAGCGGCTCGGCCCGGCGTCGTCTAGGGACTCGCGATCGTCGGCGGCGCCGCGGGCACAGAAAAAGCGACGCGCACCCTTCGGCGCGCGTCGCTTTTTCGAATCGGAGCGGCTGCCCGCTAGTACATGACCTCGAAGTTGTCGACGGTCCAGAGGCTCGTCGAGCTGCCGTTGAGGACGATCTTCACGTACTTCGCCTTCTGCTGCGGGAACGCGATCGGCACCGTCTGCTGCGTGCCGACGCCCGTCGCGATGGCGCTGCCCCAGTTCGTGTTGTCGTTCGACACGAAGACCTGGTAGCTGCGCGGATAGGTCGTTGACGAGCCGGCCGCCAGCAGGATCTGCGAGAACGCCGTCTGTGAATCGAAGGCGAGCTTGATCCACTGGCCGCTCGCCTGCGCGACGCCCGGCGTCCAGTACGCGCCGTCGGGGCTCTCCACCTGAGTGGGATCGTGGCCCGTCTGGCTCGACGACGCCGTCGGCGTCAGCGAGAGGGGCTCGATGTCCTCGGGGAAGTAGAAGCGGTCGAGCTCCTCGGGGAAGTCGCGCTCGTCGGGGCCGTTGGCCTGGATGCCGAGCTGGCCGTACGTGTTGTCGCCCATGCCGTACTCGCCGCCGCTCGTGTCCCACACGTAGCCGGAGATGCCGCCGCACGCGACCGTGCGGATGTTCTCGAAGCTGCCCTGCTCCGGGTTCGCCGTGGGCGTCGAGACCTCGGCCGAGTTGCCGTCGCCGATCTCGCCCCACGCGTTGAAGCCCCACCCGAGCAGCGTCCCGTCGACCGTCATCGCGAGTGACGAATAGTACGTGCGGCAGGTCTGGATGGCGCCGTAGCCGATCGTCGTCGGCCCCGTGCGCGTCGTCTGCGTGCCGTCTCCCACCTCGGAGTCCTGGTTGTAGCCCCACGCGAGCAGCGAGCCGTCCGCGAGGATGCCCGTGCTGTCCGCGTATCCCGCGGCGATGGCCAGCCAGTCGTTCAGCGTCCCGATCTGCTTGGGCGAAGAGATCTGGGTCTCTGCCGCGTTGTCACCGAGCTGCCCGTTGGAGTTGTTGCCCCAGGCCCACAGCTTGCCGTCGGCCGTGAGGCCCAGCGTGTGGTCGTAACCCGGCGCGACGGTGACCCAGGACTCGTTCAGCGAGGCGCCGATCGGCACGGGCGCGTTGCGGTTCGTCACCGAGCCGTCGCCGAGGTTGCCCGTGCCGTTGTAGCCCCACGCCCACAGCGTGCCGTCGGCCTTGATGCCGAAGCTGCTGCTGCCGAGCGCGGCGAAGACCTTCGCCCACTTCGTGTCCGTGCCGATCTGCACGGGCGACGAGTGGCGCGTCGTATTGCCCGAGCCGACCTCGCCCATGGTGTTGCCGCCCCAGGCCCACAGCGTGCCGTTCGACTTCACGCCCAGCGTGTGCGTTCCGCCCGCCGCCACGAAGGTCCACGGCATCGTCGACGCCACGGTCTGCGGCTGCGAGTACTTGAACTGCGTCGAGTCGGCCGTGCCGATGCCCAGCTCGCCGTCGCCGTCGTAGCCGTTGGTCTCGAGCACGCCCGACGAGCGGATCGCGCCGCCGTGCTCCGCGCCGCCCACCATCATGGGCGGCTTGACGCCGACGGCGACGGGCGCGCCCGGCGCGTTCGTGTCGGCGGTCGTGTTGTTGCCCAGCTGGCCGCTCGCGGCGTGCCCGAAGGTGTAGACGCTGCCGTCGGCCTGAACGGCGACGGTGTAGTCCAGGCCCGCGGTGACGTACTGCCACGTGTTCAGCGCGCCGACGCGCGTGGGCACGAGCTTGTCCGTCGTGCTGCCGATGCCGAGCTGCCCGTTGCTGTTGCTGCCCCACGCCCACAGGCTGCCGTCGGCCTTGATGGCCATCGTGTGGTGGCCGCCCGCGCTCACGGCGACCCAAGGTCCCGTCACGGAGAGCTGCGCGGGCGCCTTGCCGGTCGTCGTCGAGTTGTTGCCGAGCTGGCCCTTGTCGTTC
>DATAZS010000003.1:0-6893 GCA_036271915.1 Polyangia bacterium | reverse complement strand
CTCGCGCTCGCGCCGACCCAGAGCCCGATGGTGAAGCGCGCGTTGCCGAGCTCGGTCGGGTTGCGGCGGCGCATCTCCTCGAGCGTGCAGATCAGCGTCGAGGCGTGCGCGAGCTGGTCGAGCGTGAGGAGCCGCAGGGTGTAGCGAAGGAGGACGGCGACGCCGCGTCCCTCGTGCGGCGTGCCTTGGCCGCGAATGCGCCGGAGGAGGAGCACGAACGCGATGAGGCCGAGATACGCCTCCGTCTTGCCGCCGCCCGTCGGGAAGTAGAGGAGCTCGGCGAGCTTCCTGTGCGGGTGCTCGACGCTCTCGAGCGAGGGGAGGTTCAGGAGGACGAACGCGAGCTGAAACGGGTGCCACGCCGGCGCGCGGCCGCCCACGTACCGGGGGTCTTCGCGGACCTTGTCGGCCTGAACGGCGGCGAGGTGCATCGCTTGGTTCGCGAGCTTGAAGGCCTTGAGCGCCTGCGGGCTCTGGCCGAGGAGCGCGATGCCCGCGGCGATGCGCTCGCGCGCGTGGTCGGCCTTCGCCATCAGGTCGTCGCGCGTCGCCTCGAGCGACGGGCGCTCGAGAGACGTGTAGCGCTGCTGGTCGATCCACTTCGCGTAGGCCTCGACGAGGGGCGAGAGTGCGTTCGCGAGGCCCTTCGCGTCGAGCTTGGCGAGGTCGGCCATGCCGAGCGTCGCGTCGTCGATCGCGCGGGGGACGACGTTCGGGACCTCGAACGTGGGCAACTGCGTCGTGCGGAGGCGCGTGACCTTGCCATCGACGACGACGGGGCGCTCGACGCTCGTGTTGTGGCCGACGGCCCACTCGACGTTGTGACGGAATGTCAGCGCGAGCACGCGCTGGTCCTCGTCGCTGCCGTCCTCGCCGCGGCGGTTCGGGCGCGAGAGAAAGCCGCGCGCGTACGCGAGGTCCATGCGGACCTGGAAGGCGAACTGGGTGTCGCGGTCGCGCTCGACTGTGCCGCGCTCGTTCACGAGGAAGAGGCTGAGGACGCGCGTGCCGGGCGCGAGGCCCTCCATCTCGGTCGAGCGAAGCTCGCCCTTGAGCACGAGGCCGCGCGAGCCTGGGACGGGGATGCCTTCGTGCCCTGGAGGACCTTCGGATCGAGCGCGACCGTGACGGCGACGGGCCCGTGCGGGACGCGCTTCCAGCCGACTTTCTTCTTGTCATCGCGCTCGATCGCGACCTCGATCTTGTCGTAGTCGGCGTAGGAGATCTCGGCCTCCAGCGTGTCGCCGCTGCCTGGTGGCAGGAAGACGCTGAGGCCCATCGAGGCAGGAAAACGGACGGGGCGCTTCGGCTCCGGGACGTCGGCGCCGGCGTCCTCGGCTTGGGTCTCGTTGCCGGCCGCGATCTCCTCGTTGCTCGAGTCGGCGTCGTCGGCGTCGGGCACGCGGCCGCCCTGCGGCGAGAGGAAGCCGGTGAGGTACCAGCGCGACGGGGCGATGGGGAGGACCTCTTGCCCGCCCTGCGCATGCGTGTCGGGCACGAAGGGGCCGATGAGGTCGGCGGCGAGGGCTTCGACGAGGCGCTGGCGGACGTCGAGGGGTCACGACGGGGAGCATTGCGCGCGCGAGCACCAGACGACAACGCCAGGCCACCTGCGCCGCCGATTTGCCGTTGACCCGGCCATCGTCGAGGACGAGCACACCGTGTTCTCGGCCTGCATGCTGGAGGTGCTTCGCGGAGGAATTCCCGGCAAGAAGGCGCGATTTTCGCTGTCGACCCTGGCGGCCGAGGTGAAGGTGCGGGTGCAAACGATAAATCAGCGGCGCGCGCAGCAAGGCAAGATCTGCGCGCCCAGCCCGGAGCTCCACGTGCCGCGCCAGGAGCATGGGGACATCTCTCTCTTGCCGTTCTTTCCGAACCATGCCCACCCGTCGTTGCGGCAGCCCGACACTCCCCCGCCGCCGCGGGCGAGCAGGCCCCGAGATCCGAAGAAACAGAAGGGCTCTCCCGACTTCGGTTACGGCGACTTCAGCAAGGACGACGCGCGCTCCGAGGAGGACGTGTACGTCGAGACGCCGTCTACGCGTCTGTTTTTGGAGTCTGGCGGGAGGCACTCGGTCATCGCGGGCGCCAAGGGGACGGGCAAGAGCCTGCTCCTGTTCAAGCGCATGACGCAAGCGCGTAAAGCCCAGGGCGCGCTCGTGTTGCCCGCGAAGGGGGCCATCGCGTTCGTCCCTTCGGACGCGCTCGCCGCGCTGCTCTCTCGCGAATACTACCAGCTGTGGACGGCAGAAGGCCGCCCGCGCATCGGCGCGTGGACCGCGTGCTGGGCGTCCGCGCTTCAGATGACGGTCGTGCGTGCCTGGCGGGACCATGCTCAGCAGCACGGAGACCGCGATCAACTCAACCTGCTGCGCACGGTGAGCGGCGCCTTGATCCAGGGCGCGGCCGAGCAAAACCCGTATGCTCTGCTCGAGCGCATCCTCGAGGCGGTGGAGGACGGCGGCCTCAACGTCTTGCGCGGCTCGCGAGTGCTCAGCGATTTCATCACGAAGCACGCGCGCGCGTTCCCGCCGGTCCACATGTTCCTCGACA
The DNA here is from genome assembly GCA_036271915.1 of Polyangia bacterium. Taxonomy (GTDB): domain Bacteria; phylum Myxococcota_A; class Polyangia; order Fen-1088; family Fen-1088; genus DASZFV01. The sequence goes on along the minus strand of DATAZS010000003.1, from coordinate 4,340 downwards.
ACGGCGACGAGGTGTTCGAGGGCAATCCGCGGTTCTGGATCGCAAGCAGCATGAGCTGCTTCATCGCTATGACCCACCTCTGTAGTAATGCGGGCAACCGCGTCCACTTCACGATGACGCTCCGACCCGACGTCATCTGGGAACTGCGCCGCGACAGCAACTTCCCACGTTGGGACGCCGACATCCTGCACCTGACGTGGCCGCGTGACATGCTCTACGAGCTCTTCATCCAGCGTATCCGGACGCTGCGACCAGACTGCCTCGCCACGCCTGATCTTCGGCAGACGGCGCCACTCACGGCCCTGTTGGGCGCCGATCTTCTGCGGGACGGGAAGGTGGTGATTCGGGACAAACGCGTCGAAACCGATCCCGCCCAAGCGGTCTACGTCGACGCATTCGAATTCATTCTGCGAAACACGCTCCGCCGGCCGCGCGACCTGGTCCAGGTAGGGAACGAGCTCGTGCGGTCGCTGCAACAGCGTGGTGGTGAACTGACCCACCCGCGGCGCGTGCGCGAGGCGATCGACGAGGCGCGGTCGAAGATCGCCCAGGCGTACGTGCACGAGATCGCGCACCGCTGGCCTTGGGGCGCCGACCATGACGACCCGATGTCCCTCGGCAGGTTCTTGACGCGGTTGCCTTGCAACCTGCTCTCACGCGCCGACGTGGAGCGCATCGACGCTGACTTCGCGGCGCGCGCTGGCGCCGCCACGGGCGCCGTGTCACCGATTGAGGTCTTGGCGTCGGTTGGGCTCATCGGCTACGTCGACGAAGGCTCCGAAGGGCCGATTCAACGGTTCGCGCGCGTCGGCGAGAGCACGGTCGTCCACCTCCCGCAGGTGGACTGGTACCTTGTGAACCCGGTCCTCTATGGCCCGCCGTACCACGTGAAGGCGGTGCGTGGGCTCCAGGTGGGCCGGGACCTCCCGTTCAATTTGGCGCAGATCCCCGCGGGTTTCGTGCGCTGAGTCGTCAGCGGACGGCCTCAAGGCGCGGGGATGGCGCGGTGGCGGTGGCGGCTGCGCTCCGAGGCGACGCGAGCGCCCGATGCTGCTGCCGGTGGTGCTGCGGTCCACGCCGCCCGCCGCGATCGCGGAGCCGTCGAGCTGCGCGCTGTGACGTGCTCGTCCGTGTCGCCGCCGGCACAGACGTGCTGATGTCCCCGCGCATCGCCACCAATGCTCTGACGTCGTTTGCGCGTCGCGGGCGCTTAGCGCGCCATGGCCGACGGCGTGTCGAACAGCGCGTCCGGCGGTGCGCTCGTCGCGCCTGCCCGCGGCGCCACCGCCGCGCTCATGGGCGCCGCGGCCGCCGCCGGCGGGGCCTGCGGCTTCGGCTGCACCGCCTTCGCCGGCGCACGACGGGCAGGCGTCTTCAGCACCACCGCGTGCCCGCTCGTCCTCGCCGCGATCACCTTCGGGTGATGAATCGCGCTCTTCGCGTACTCGACACAAGCCCCCTGGCTCCCGCTCGGGCACGACACCCGCACGTGCATGTGGTCGTCGTGAGGCTCGGAGTCGGTCGGCTGCATCAGCGTGATCGCCGCCTTCTCCCACACGGCGTGCGTCGTGTGGACGCGCGCGTAGGCGAGCAGGCGCTCGCGGATGGGCTCCGAGATGAAGATGTGGCTCACGTGCGCGCCGGGCTCGGTCAGGAGCTTCTCGACGAAGAGCCAGTTCTTCGCCTCGTCGAAATGCGCGCCGCTCCCGTTCGTCGCGCGCAGGCCGGCGTCGAAGCGCACGAACGCGCCGGACGAGTTGATAGGCCGGCCCTTCGCGTCGTCGATGTAGAACGCGACGTCGGCGTCGCGGCCGCTCTCGTGCGAGTGGTGCCGCATCAAGTCGCCGCCGTGCTTGCGCGACAGATCGCCGACGGCCATCACCGCGCCGGGGTACCTCTTCGCGACGGCGCGCGCCGCATGCTCGAGCGCGTGCGTGAGCACGGGGAGGCCCCAGCGCACGTCGCCGCGCGCGTACGCCGACACGACGCGCACGTACGGCCTCGACGTGTCGAGGTGCACGCCGCCCTCGAGCCGGCCGGCGCTCGGCGTCCCGATGCTCGTCGCCGGCGCCTTGGGCGCTGCTTCGGCCGCGTCCGTCGGCGCGTGCGATCCGACGCGGTCGCGGCCCGACTGGAGCATCAGCGCGGCGCGGCGCTTCGTCGGTCGCTTGGGCGCGTCGTCGTCGCCGCTCGCGCGCGCGCCGCGCGGGTGCGCCAACATCACGAACGCGACGAGCGAGAGGGCGAGCCCGATCCTCGGCATCACGACGACCCGACTACCAAGGCCGCGCGCGGGTGGCCAAGTTCGCCCCCGGCCCCCTGTCGCCGGAGGGCCGCGCGGCTTTCCCGCGAGGGCGTGGTGCGCTAACGCTGGCCGGGCTCATGAACAAGGTCACGAAGTCCGCCCTCGAGGCGGTGCACGACATCCCCGACGGCGCCACGATCCTCGCCGGCGGCTTCGGCCTCTGCGGCATCCCCGAGCACGGCATCGCCGCCCTGCGCGAGCGCGGCGTGAAGGACCTCGTCGTCGTCTCGAACAACTGCGGGGTCGACGACTTCGGCCTCGGGATCCTGCTCCGCAACAAGCAGATCCGGAAGATGATCTCGAGCTACGTCGGCGAGAACAAGGAGTTCGAGCGCCAGTACCTCTCGGGCGAGCTCGAGGTCGAGCTCACGCCGCAGGGCACGCTCGCCGAGCGCATCCGCGCGGGCGGCGCCGGCATCCCCGCGTTCTACACGCCGACCGGCGCGCACACCGCGATCAGCGAGGGCGGCCTGCCCGTCCTCTACGCGAGCGACGGCACCGTGAAGCGCTACTCCGAGAAGAAGGAGATCCGGTCCTTTGCCGGCCGTGACTATGTCTTGGAGCCCGCGATCACCGGCGACTTCGCGCTCGTGAAGGCGTGGAAGGGCGACCGCTACGGGAACCTCGTCTATCGCCACACCGCGATGAACTTCAACCCGATGATGGCGCAGGCGGCGAAGGTCACCATCGCCGAGGTCGAGGAGATCGTCGAGGTCGGCGCGATCGATCCCGACCACGTGCACACGCCCGGCATCTACGTGAGCCGCATCTTCCAGGGCACGAAGTTCGAGAAGCGCATCGAGCGCAGGACCGTCACGCAGGCGGCGGGGAAGGGTTGACCATGGCACTCACGCGTGAAGGCATCGCCCGGCGCGCCGCCGAGGAGCTCCGCGACGGCTACTACGTGAACCTCGGCATCGGCATGCCGACGCTGGTCGCCAACTACATCCCGCCCGGGGTCGAGGTCGTGCTGCAGAGCGAGAACGGCCTCCTCGGCATCGGCCCGTACCCCGCGCCCGGGGCCGAGGACGCGGACCTCATCAACGCCGGCAAAGAGACCGTGACCATGCTGCCCGGCTCCGCGATCTTCTCGAGCGCCGACTCGTTCATGCAGATCCGCGGCGGCCACATCGACCTCGCGATCCTCGGCGCCATGGAGGTGAGCGAGAAGGGCGATCTCGCGAACTGGATGATCCCCGGCAAGATGGTCAAGGGCATGGGCGGCGCGATGGATCTCGTCGCCAGCGCGAAGCGCGTCGTCGTGATCATGGACCACGCGGCCAAGGGCGGCGCGCCCAAGATCCTCGACCAGTGCGCGCTCCCGCTGACGGGCCGCGGCGTCGTGCACCGCATCATCACCGACCTCGCCGTGATCGACGTCACGGCCGACGGCCTCGTCCTCCGCGAGCTCGCGCCGGGCGTGTCCGCGCGCGAGGTGCAGGCGAAGACGCAGCCCACGCTGCGCGTCGGCCCCGACGTCGTCGAGATGAAGGGCTGACGCGCGATGAACGACCGCGAACCGCGCTCGGGCAGCTGGCCGGAGAAGACGTCGCCGACGACGCACGCGAGCGAGAAGAAGAGCGTCGGCGCCGGCATCTTCCGGCGCTGCGACGGCTGCGGGCAGACGCTCACCGCGGGCGAGCTCGCGGCCGCGTTCGAGGTTTGCCCGCTCTGTGGACAGCACCACAAGCTCGAGGCGCCGCGGTGGCGCGAGCTCTTGCTCGACGGCGGCGCGCTCGACGTGTGGGACGAGGGCCTCGCGCCCGCCGATCCGCTCTCCTTCAGCGACGGCAAGACCTACAAAGAGCGCGTCGCCGCTGCGCAGAAGAAGACCAAGGCGCGCGAGTCGGTCGAGATCGGCGCGGGTGAGATGGACGGCACCGCGATCGCGTACGGCGCGTTCGTCTTCGCGTTCATGGGCGGCAGCATGGGCTCCGTCGCCGGCGAGAAGGTGACGCGCCTCTTCGAGCGCGCGACCGAGGCGCGCCTGCCGGTCGTGCTGCTCCAGGCGTCGGGCGGCGCGCGCATGCAGGAG
>DATAZS010000002.1:0-7246 GCA_036271915.1 Polyangia bacterium | reverse complement strand
AGAGCCAGACCGTCGTCGCCGACATCATGCCCATAGGCACGTTCATGCGCAGCAGCGCGACGGCGACGCCCGCGGGGCTCATCGCGAAGCTGAATCAGGGGCCGTTCCTCGTGAACTACTTCGGGCACGGCTCCGTCGAGGTGTGGGACGATCTGCTCTCGAGCACCGACGCCGCGGCGCTCACGAACGCGAGCGCATCGATCTACGTGAGCATGAACTGCCTCAACGGCTTCTTTCACGATCTGTACACGACGAGCCTCGCCGAGGCCCTGCTCGAGGCGCCGAGCGGCGGCGCCGTCGCAGCGTGGGCGTCGTCGACGCTCGTGTCGTTCGATCAGCAGCTCACGCTCAACCGCGAGTTCCTGCGGCGGCTGTCTCGCATGTCGATCGGCGAGGCGGACATCGAGGCCAAGAAGCTGATCACCGACGTCGACGCGCAGCGCACGTGGATGATCTTCGGTGACCCGACGTTGTTCGGCGCGCCCACGGAGTCCGCCGACGGCGGCGCCGTGGACGGAGGCACGACCGACGGCGCCGCGGGCGACGCCAACGACGGCGACGTTGCGAAGACCGATGCAGCGGCGTCCGACGGCCAAGTGAACGCCGACTCTGCGGACGCGAACGCCCCCGCCGACGGCGCGCTTGGCGACGCGGCAGACGCCGGCAGAGACAAGTCCGCGGCGGGCTGCTCGTGCGACGTCGCGGACGGCGCGCCCGCGCGCGGCGCGTGGCTCACGCTCGGTCTTCTCTTGGCCTTCGGCGCGCTGGCGCGGCGCCGCGCGCGCCTTAGCCGAGCACGCGCGCGATGAAGTCGGGGTGCAGCCCGAGGCCGAGGAAGCCGGCCGTGCCGAGCACGATGCCGAAGGCCGCGAACGCGAGCGCGACGACCAGCAGCCTCCGCTTCTGGGTCAGCGCCGTCACGGCGAACAGCGCGATCGCGATCGACGTCGCGGCCTCGGCCATGTCGAACTGATCGTCGTGCAGGTTGAGGCGATCGTATTCGGCCTGAAACCCTTCGGCCTGACCTTTGACCTGGGTCTTCTCGGCCTCGTAGTGGCGAATCTTCTCTTCGTAGTCCGCGATCGCGCGATCGAGGAGCGCCTTCGCCTCGAGAGAAGGCGGCGGCGTGAGCTTCGCCTGCAGCCGCAGTGAATCCAGCGCCGACTCCGCGATGTTGAGCTTCGTGCCCTTCGCCTGATAGTTGGACCATGCGTCGACGGCGCTGGCCTGCGCCTGCTGCATGCCCTGGCAGATGTTGCCGTCCTTAACGTTGCAGACGGCGATGAACGTCGCCGTGATCGCGGCGCTGATCGCCACGATCGTGTTGAGGTTGAAGCGGCCACCGCCGCCGGCCTCTCTCGCGCGCTCGACCGCCTCGTTCACGGTGTCCGCGAGATCGTCCATCACTCGCTCTGCGCCGCGCGCGTCGTCATGCTGCGCGGAACTATCGAGCGCGCGGTACGCCGGTGTCAACGCGCGCCGCGGCGCCTCCTGATATGCTGGCGCCGTCGAGCGAGGCGCACGTGACGAAGGTGAGACAAGTCGTAGCGGCCGCGATGCTGCTCTTGGCGGCGACGCGCGCCGAGGCGCGCAAGACGAGGAAGGCGCCGCCGCAAGCGCTGACGCCCGACCAGCAGCTCGTCGTCGCCGCCGCCGTCGACGACACGTTCCCGCGGCCGCGCGCGGCAGCGGCGCTCGCGTTGTGCCTCGACGTGCAGATCCTCGCGGCGACGGACGAGGCGGGCGACGACGACGTGCCCACGCCCACGCCGCGCGCGAAGAAGCACGACCGCGGGCGCGCGACGCGCACCGAGCCAAAGCCACCGAGGCTGCGCGGCGCCCCGCCCGAGCTCGTCGAGCAGCTCACGCGCCCGTGGCGTGCCGTCGCGTCCGCCGTCGCCTGCTCGACGGATCCCCGAAAGCCGCTCACGCTCGGGGACGCGCAGAAGACGCCGGCGCGCCTCGTGACGGTTCACGTCGCCGCGACGGCGGCCGCGGGTACGCTGAAGATCGACTGGACGAGCGGCCAGCCCGACGATCCCGACGCGACGAGCAGCCGCGACTGCACGGCCGCCAACAAAGGGAACGGTTGGACGGTCCGCTGCGGCGGCACCTGGTTTCAGTGAGCGGCGAACCGCGCGCGTAGCGCCGACAATCATTGCGAGTTTCGGCGACGGCCTGCGTCGTTGCGTTCGCGTTTTGATCGCTCGCGCCGTCGACGCGCAACTAGATCACCATGCGAAGACTCCGCGTGGTCTCGAAGGTCTCGTTCGTCTCGATGCTCGCGTTCGCGGGCGCCTGCGGCGGAGGCGGAAGCGGCGGAACCTCGACCGGAGCGGCCGGCGGGGCCGGTGACGTGGGCGGTACGGCGGGCGGCACGTCGGGCGGATCGGCCGGCGCGGCGGCCAGCGGATCGGCCGGCGCGAGCGGCACCACGGGCGGATCGGGCGGCGCGACGACGTCGGGCGGATCGGCCGGCGCAGTCGCGGGTTCGGCGGGCGCAAGCGGAGCCGCGGGCGCCGGCTCCGCGGGCGCGAGCGGTTCCGCAGGGACCAACGGCAGCGCCGGTCGCACGGCGAGCGCGGGCGCGGGCGGCTCCGCGGGCGCGAGCGGCTCCGCGGGCGCGAGCAACTCCGCGGGTGCGAGCGGCGCGTCGACGTTCCCGGCGCGCTTCGCGGCGCCCTACGTCGAGACGTGGGGCAACGCGACGCTCACCGATCTCGCGACGGCGACGGGAAACAAGTTCTACACGTTGGCGTTCATCATCGCGGGCGGCGCTTGCCAGCCTGCGTGGAACGGCGACACGCCCATCGCCTCGGACACGCACTGGGCGACGCAGATCGCGAATCTGCGAAAGGCGGGCGGCGACGTCATCATCTCGTTCGGCGGCGCCGACGGCGCCGAGCTCGGCGACTCGTGCACGAGCGTCGAGAGCCTGCAGGCCGCCTATCAAGCCGTCATCACGAAGTACGACCTGCAGTGGATGGATCTCGACATCGAGAGCGGCGCCGAGTCGAAGACCGCCGACATCGATCGCCGCAACAAGGCGCTCAAGAACCTGCAGGCGGCGAATCCCAACCTCAAGATCTCGTACACGCTGGGCGTCGATCCCACGGGCCTGCCGCAAGATCAGCGCAACCTGCTCGCCAACGCGAAGACGAACGGCGCGCGCGTCGACATCGTCAACATCATGGCGATGGACTACGGCAGCTGTAACCTCGACATGGGCATGGCGGCGATCTCCGCCGCGACCGCGACCCACGGTCAGATCCAGACGCTCGGCACGACGTCATCCGTCGGCGTGACGCCCATGATCGGCGTCAACGACACGAGCTGCGAGGACTTCACGACCGACAACGCGTCGGCGCTGCTGACCTTCGCGCAGGCGAACGACTACGTGAACCTGCTGGCCTTCTGGGCCATCGGCGCCGACAAGAACCACGACTATCTGAACATCTTCACGAAGCTTCACTGAGCCGGCCACCGTCAGAGCGCGCGCACGTAATCGGCGAGCGCCGCGCGATCGGAGGGCGCGAGATCGAGCCCGAACGAATGCCCGTTCACCGCGCCCGCGCCGCGCGCGCCGCCACGATAGCCGTCGGTGACGCGCGACGGATCGAGGAGCGCGTCGACGTTCGGCAGCGCGCCGTCGTGGAACAGCGACGGGCGCGCCCCGACGCCGCGCAGTGAGGGCACGCGATAAAAGCCCGTGCCGCGATCGGGAGACAGGCCGAGCGTCGGATCGGTATCGATCTCGGCGAGCGGCCGCGGCGCGCTCGTGAGCGCGTCGCCCGCGTGGCAGGTCGCGCAGCGCGCCTCGAACAGCACGCGTCCGCGCGACGCCACGTCACGCGGCGCCGGCATCCCGTCGGCGAGGCTCCACAGGTACTGCGCGAGCGCGAGCGCGACGACGCGCGGCGGCCGGAGCTGCTGGCCGTGGGCCGTGATGATCAACGTCTCCACGCGGATCGCGAGCGACACGACGTCGAGCTGCCGCACGGTCGCGTCGTATTGAAGGTGAGAGAGGAAACGCGCGGGGCGCAGATCGCCGAAGCGCTCGGGCAGCGAGGCGTCGTCCGTCGTGACGTCGACGCGGCCGGGCCCCCACGCGCGCAGGTTGGCGTCGATCGTGGCGTCGGCCGCGCCGGCGTCGGCCAGCAGCAGACCCAAATCGAAGCGGGCGCTCGGCAGGCCCGCGACGAGCTGCCCGTCGACGACGTCCGCGTGGCAGGTCGCGCACGTGAGCGCCAAGACGGCGCCGTTCGGCACCTCGGCGCGAACGAGGCCGCCCACGCCGCGCGCGGCGTCGCGCCACAGGCCATAGCGATCGGCGTCGTCCGACGACAACGCCACCAACGTCGCGGGCGCGAGCTGCGCGGGATAGCGAAAGAACGCGGCCTCGCCGAGCGCGACGAGCGACGTCGACGGATCCCACGTCGCCTCGTCGCGCAACGTGAGCGCGCGCGCATCGGCCGGCAACGCCGACGCGATCGGTGCGTCGAGCTCGATGGCCGCCACGCGCGGATTCCAGGCGTCGAGGCGATCCCAATCGCCGTCATCACCCGACGCGTAGCGCGCGAGGCGCAGCGCGGAGTACCCGTTGCGCGGGTTGACGAGCGACGCGACGAGGGCCGCGCGGCGGCTCGGCGCCGAACGCAGATAGCCGACCTGCGCGTCGTCCATCGGCGCGAGCGGGCGCGCGTCGCAGCCGACGGCGAGTGCGCCGCACGCCGCGAGGAGCGCGAGCGCGACGCCGTTCAGCCCGCGCACTGCGAGGTCTCGCAGTCCCACGCCTTCTTCGTCGGGTTATAGCGACAATCACCGCCACCTTGGGTCGTGCAGTCGCCGTCGTCGATGCAGGCGTCGGCGGACGTGTGGCAGTAGTAGCCCGTGACGCCGAGATAGTTGCCGCAGCTGCCCAGCGAGGGCGAGCAGTATCCGCCCGTGCCGCAGTCGGCGTCGACGCGACAGTCGCCCGCGAGGCAGGTGTTCGACGCCGTCGACGTCGGCGCGACGATGCCCTGCGCGTCGGGGCGGCACGCGCACGGACCGCCCGTCTGCGCGCAGTCCGCGTCCGTGGTGCACATGTCGTAGCTGCACGAACAAACCGCGACGTGACCGAGCTCGAGGCACCGCCCGTTGCTGCCGGCCGTGCAGTCGCTGTCCTTCGTACACGCCGGCGTCGGCGCCGAGGCTCCCGCCGCCGTCGCGACGCCGCACACGCCCTCGGGGCGGCTCGTGCTGCACGTGACGGCGCTCGGGCGATGCTTCGCTGGAGCGCGTCCGCTCATGCCGGCCATGCCCGTCGCGCCCGCGCTGCCCGTCGCGCCCGCGCTGCCCGAACCGGCCTGCCCGCCGCCGTCGGCGCCCGCCGTTCCCGTCCCTGACGGGGTGACCGAGCCACACGCCACAGAAGCAAACGCCAGCAGCGCGAGGCCCAGGATGCAGTCCCGATTGTTCGACATGCGCCTTTTACGAGCAATCTGTGCACCAGAGCCCGCTTGAACGTCTGCGCCCTCTGATGCCCGAAGCACGTCCTCGCAACTTACCGATATCATTAAACGCCGCCCATTCCGGCCGGAGGCCGCGCGGTCGCCGGCCCAACGAAAATCTGTCGGGCGGCGGGACTTATCTGTCTTTAGGGCGTGCCCGCTCACCGCAGGCGCAGCACGAGCCAGATGGCGCCCGCGATCGCGATCGCGGCCGAGGCGCCGCGCAGGCCCCAACGTTCGAAGGCCGCGGGGCGGCGACGTGCGAAGCCGAGCACGATCGGCAGGACGATCGCCACGACGGCGAGCTGGCCGAGCTCGACGCCTAGGTTGAACGCCAGCAGTGACAGCACGAGGCCGCGCGCCGGCAAGCCGATCTCGCGCAGCACCGACGAGAACCCGAGCCCGTGCACGAGCCCGAACGCGAACACGACGAGCCAGCGACGGCGCGGCGCGCGCGGGAACAGGTTCTCGACGCCGACGAACGCGATGGACGCCGCGATGGCCGGCTCGACCCAGCGCGTGTCCACGAGCCCCGGACGCAGCGTCGAAACGATCAACGTGATCGAGTGCGCCACGGTGAACGCCGTCACGACCTTCAGCACCTCGCGCAGCGCGACGCGCGGCTCGTTCGCGCGCGCGGGCCCGTGCGCGTCCGAGCGGCGCGCGAGCCCCGTCGCCAGCAGCAGCGCCGCGAGGAACGCGAGGTGATCGTAGCCCGTGAAGATGTGCTCGACGCCGAGCGCGAGGTACACGCGCGCGCTGCGCCAGATCGAGCGCGGCGCCGCGAGCGTCAACGTGCGCTCGCGCGCCCGGAAGACGAACGTCGCCTCGTCGCCGCCCGCGTCGGCGAGCTTCGTGTAGCCGCTGTGGAGCGCGTCGGCCTCGAAGAACAGATCGTACCGCAGCGTCGTGGGCGCGCCGGCGCACGCGAATCGAAACCGCGCCGCGATCGTGGGCTGGGCGGCGGCGTCGGCCTCGACGGCGCGCGCGACGAGCGCGCACGGCGCCGCGCCCGCGAAGACGCCGAGCCCACGCGCGAGCCCGTCCGCGATCTGCGGCGCCAGCGCCGCGCGCGCGTCCGCGCCCGGCGACAGACCAGCGCCGGGCGCTGTGCCGATCAGATCGACGACGCGCACGCGCAACGTCCACACGACGTCGCGCCCGTCGACGACGACGTCGCCGAACGTCGCGCTGCGCGTGTGCGCGTGCGCGGCGCCCGGCCACGCGAGCGCGAGCAGGCACGCCGTCGCGGCGACGCGCGTGGCGATCCGCTGACGCACGCGTCAGTTCACGGCGGTCGAGCGCGAGCGCGAGCCCCAGATCGCGTCCCACCCGCGACGGTATTCGTCGCTCGCGACCTGCGGCGGTCCCACGGCCACGCGAGGCGACTGGGCCGACGCCACCGCCGACAGCTCCTCGTCCGTCTCGCAGTCGAAGAGGAACGGAGCTTCCTGGCGCTGCTCGAGGTGGACGACCTCGCCCGTGATGTTGTGTCCCTCGCGCAGCGGCCGTACTGTCGCCGCCTCGACCGCCGCAGAGCCCGCGCGCCGACGCAGGACGTTGAACCCTTCGCCATCGGCAGACGGCCCAAACACGAGGGCCAGATCCTTCTGTCGGCCTGCGCGCGCGCGTGAGGGCTTCTTTTCCTGAGGCTGACGCCGCTCCGCCATGACCCGATCAGCCTAGCAGACGAACGGCCCCCCGTAACTTCCCGCCGCAGGCACCGTACTATCCCGCAAAGGAGCAATCTTGAT
>DATAZS010000001.1:0-18944 GCA_036271915.1 Polyangia bacterium | reverse complement strand
CGTACCCGAGGTAAGCGTGCCGCCGAGGAAGCCGGCGACGTAGGGCGCCGCGCCCGTGTTGTTGATCGTCGCCACAATGACGGGCGCGTGGATCGCATACGCCCCGCACAGCCCAAGCGACAACGGCGCTTCGCTGGCGACGTCGGAAGAGATGTCGGAAGCGAGGTCGGACGACACGTCTGAAGACACGTCCAACGCCCCGTCGGGCGCGCCCGCGTCGCCGCCGTCGGTCGTCACGACGCCCCCTTCAGCGCCCGCAGCGCCGCCGGCGTCCGAACCGACCTCGGTCGCTATGTCGCCGCTCGCGTCGGAGCCCGCGGCGCCACCGTCGTTCCCGCTCAGCCCCGCCGTGCCGACGTTGCCGGCCGCACCGTCGTTGCCCGCCGCGGCGTCGCCGGCGCCCGCGGCGCCGTCACTTCCGGCAGCCGCGTCGTGGCCACCGTCCTTCGTGCTGCTCGAGCCGCCGCAAGCGGCGAGCGCGAGCCCAAGAGACAGGGAGAACACTCTGACGCCGCGAGAGACTGAGCGCATGCGTGACCTCGACGAGCAAGGGGTGCAGTGACGACGGGAACGAGCGGAACGTACACCCGCCCTTCGAGCGTCACAATCACCGCCGGCGCACACCGTAGGGTCGTGCGACAGATTGCCCTGCGAAATCAGCCCGCGCGCCAGCGCTGCCAATCGCGCTCGATCTCCGTCGCGAGCATCTTCGCGAGCTCGTTGAGCCAGCCCGCGTCCTTGCGGGCGCGCACCTCGGCGCGAAGCCGCTCGCGCGCGCCGCGCGTGCGCAGGTGAACGTTCGCCGTCTCGAAGCCCATGGCGTGCAGCAGGCGCTCCTCGTCGCGCTCGCGCGGCAGCTCGCCGAGCTCGATGCGCGTGCAGTGAGGCGCGAGCCGCCGCACGAGCCACGCGCCCACGTGACGCACCGTCGGATCGGAGCTGTGCGCGACGGGGCCCGCCGCGCGCGGCTCCTTCCCCGCGGCCCACACCCACGCCGACGGCGCCGTCGCCTTGGCCTCGCGCGCGACCTTCGCGCCCTGCCACTCGGCGAGCGCGACGAAGCGCGGCCGCCCGAGGCTGCCCATGCCCGCGACGCGACGACACAGGCGCAGCGGCAGGTCGGCCTCGGGCATGGCGCCCGCGAGCGCGGCGACGGCGGCCCGCTCGGGGCTGCGCGCCGGTGGCAGCGCGTCCATGCGCTCCCAGAACGCCACGGGATCGCGCAGGTCGGTCGTCGCCACGCGCCGCAGCCACGCGTTGCGCTCCTCGAGCACGAACGGCCGCGCGCCCTTCTCGAGCGCCTCGCGATAGCCGTCGAGGATGACGGCGCACGCGTCGCGACGCCTGACGCGCAGGTGGTCGTCGGCGATCGCGAGGTGCGCGCTCGTCGCGAGCCGCGCGAGATCTTGCGTCCACGGCAGGCGCGTCGCCTCGTCGAAGTCGTTGACGCCCCAGACGAGTCGGCCCTCGACATCGCGCCACGTGCCGAAGTTCTCGAGGTGCAGATCGCCGACGGCGGCGACGCGCGTCGCGGCGCCCGCGTCGGCGGCGACCTGCCGCCACACCTGGCACCAGCGATAGAACGTCGCGCGCATGAACGGGAAGATCGCGGCGCGCATGCGCGTGTGCTTGAGCGCGAGGTCGCTCGCGACGAGGCGCATGTGCCCCGCGAGCCAGCGTTCGTAGCTGTTCGTCGACGCGTGAATGTCCATCAGCGCGGGCCCGCGGGCGGATCGCCGCTCTTCGAGTCGTCGAGCACGGGCGTCACCTTCTCGAGGTTGCGCACGATCGTGAGCGTCAGCAGCGTGCCGACGGTGCCGATCACCATGACGGGCCACTGCCCCGTCGCCGCCGCCATGCCGAGCGCCGCCGTGACCCAGAGCGCGGCCGCCGACGTCAGGCCCGTGACGTGCTCGTCCCCCGCCTTCATGCGGTGAAGGATGTCGCCCGCGCACAGGAAGCCGATGCCCGTCGCGACGCCTTGGATGGCGTGGCTCTGCGAGTCGGCCGACGCGCCCGACAGCGTCAGCACCGACACGGCCGCGCCCAGGCTCACGAGCATGTGCGTGCGCAGGCCCGCGGGACGACCGCGCAGCTGGCGCTCCCAGCCGATGACGCCGCCCACGAGCACGGACGCGCCGAGACGCGCCAGCGGCGAGAGCCAGTCCTGCATCATCGCCGCCGCGTCCCTCGCACGCGCGATCATCATATACGGAATCGCCCACGCGGGCGCCGAACGAACCGGCTACGATGCCGACCCGTCCCATCATGCAAGCTGGCGCCAAAGGCAGAGCGACGGGCGCGATCCTCGCCGGCGCGACGCTGCTCGGGTTCTCCGCGATCTTCGTGAAGTGGGCGATCGCGGGCGGCGCGACGACGCTCACGGTCGGGTTCTATCGAATGCTCGTCGCGCTGCCGGGCGCGGCATTCCTGGCCTGGCGCGCGGGCGGTCTCGGTCCCGCGCGCGGGCGCACGTGGGCCATCGTGGCCGGCGTCGCGTTCGCGATGGACCTCACGCTGTGGCACGCCGCCATGCACGAGACGACGGCCGCGAACGCGACGCTGCTCGTGGGCCTGGCGCCGCTGTGGGTCGCGCTCGTATCGGTCGCCTTGCTCGGCAACAAGATGGGCGCGCGCGGCTGGCTCGGCCAGCTCGCGGGCCTCGTCGGCGCGCTCGTGCTCGCGCTCGCTCGCGGCGCGCGCGTCGGCGGCGGCAAGGGAGAGCTCCTCGCGATCGGCGCGAGCGTCTGCTACGCCGCGTTCACGCTCGCGATCAGCCGCGCGCGCGCGACGCTGAACGCGCCGCAGGCCCTGTTCTGGATGAGCCTCACCTGCCTCGTCGGCTTCGCGATCGCGGCGGCCGTCGCCGGCGATCCCTTCACCGGCTACGACGCGCACGCGTGGGCGTCGCTCGTCGGCCTCGGTGTCATCGTGCAGCTCGTCGCCTGGTGGATGTGTAGCTGGGGCCTCGGCCACGTCGAGCCCGCCGCCGGCGCGATCAGCCTACAGATGCAGCAGATCGCGACGTTGTTCCTCGCGGCCTGGCTGCTCGACGAACCGCTGCGACCGCTCGGCGTGCTGGGCGGCGGCTTGTTGGTGGGCGGGATCGTCCTCGTGTCGACGCGACGAGCGACGTAGCCTAGTCGCCGACGACGATCGTCGGTGAGAAGCCCACGAACAGCCCGTGCTCGACGACGCCCACGGTGCCGTCGAGGCGCGCCGCGAGGGCGTCGGGATCGGCGATGTGGCCGAAGGCCGTGTCGAGGATGTGGTTGCCGCCGTCGGTGACGTAAGGCGCGCCGTTCGTCTCGCGCAGCACGGCGGTGCCGCCCAGCTTCGCGAGATCGCGCGCGACGATCGTCTCGGCGAACGGCGTGACCTCGACGGGCACGGGCGCCGCGCCCAGCGCCGCGACCTGCTTGCGGCGGTCGACGATGATGACGAGCGCCTTCGAGTGCGCCGCGAGCACCTTCTCGCGCAGCAGCGCGCCGCCGCGGCCTTTGATCATGCGTCCCTCGGGGTCGACCTCGTCGGCGCCGTCGATCGTGACGTCGAGCGAATCGACGTCGGCGAGCGCGATGAGCGGGATGCCGGCCGCGCGCGCGAGCGCTTCCGTCGAGAGAGAGCTGCCGACGCCTCGAACAGAAAGGCCCGCGCGCACCTTTTCGCCGAGCAATCGCACCATCTCGGCCGCCGTGCTGCCCGAGCCGAGGCCGACGACCATCCCGGCGTGAACGTGGGTCAGGCTCTTTCGGGCCGCCTCGATCTTGGCGGCGCGCGCGGGGTCGCTCATGGGCCGGCAGACTACTCCGAAACCCCCTCGCCTTCGCAAGGTCTCGCCGCCGCGAATGCGATGATCGTCGTGAGCCTCGTGGACTCATGACGCTCGGATTCGCGGCGGCGCCACCAACCGACGAGCGCGGGCAGCCCGACGACCGCCGCCAGCAGGCACGACACCTCGCCCAGGATCGCCATGGCGCCGAAGCCGCGCAGCGCCTGGCTCTGCGCCGCGAGCAGCGACCCGTAGCCGACGATCGTCGTCCAGGAGCACAGCGCGACGGCGCTGCCCGTCGAGCGCACGGCCGCCGCGGCGTCGCGCTCGACGCGCAGGCGCGCCGCGACGTTGACCGCATACTCGACGCCGATGCCGAACGTGATGGGCAGCGCGATGAAGTTGAGGAACGTCACGCGCACGCCGGCGAGGCCCGCGCCGCCCATCATCCACGCGACGCCCACGAGCATCGTGCCCACGGCGAGCGCCGCGCCGCGCACGGGACGGATGACGAGCGTGACGAGCAACACGACGGCGAGCAGCGCGAGGATCGAGGCGCGCGGCCCGTCGCGCAGGATTGAGCGCACCATGGCGCCGAAGACCATGGGTGGCCCCGAGCTGTCGATCGTCGTGCCGTCGGCGAGCCGCAGGTGCGCGAGCACGCCCGCGAAGGACAGCAGCTCGTGCCCGTCCCACATCGAGGCGGCGTCCTCGGCGTGATAGACGAGCAGCACGCGCCCCACCTGACCGTCGAGCTCGGTGAACGGGCGCCGCACGAGCGGCGGCAGATCGTCGGGCCCGAGCGCGCTCAGCGTCGCCGGCGGCAGGTTGTCGCGGATCTGCCGCTGCGTCGCCGCGTCGAGCGTCGCGACGCCGGGATCGGTCGCGAGCTTCCTGATTTGGCGCAGCAGCGCGATCTTACGCGCCTGCACGTCGGGCGCGCCCGGCAGCACGTCATAGACGGTGAGGATCTGGCCGACGTGCGGGTGGCGCGCGTCGTCCTGCGCGCGGATGGCGGCGCGCATGGGCTCGACCTGCGCGACGCGGTCGGCGACGAGGACGTTGGGCTGGTGCCAGCGGCCGAAGAGCGCGCGCACGCCGCCCTCGAAGTCGCGGCGCGTGGCGTCCGTCTCGTCGGCCGTGCTCAGCTTGCGGAAGTCGTACTCGAACGGGTCGTGCGCGAAGTGTGCGAGCCCCACGAGCGCGACGGCCGTGAGCGCGAGCGCGCCCACGAGGAGCGCGCCCGGGCGGCGGCCCACGAGCGCGGGCAACCCCGACATCGTCGACGCCTCGGTCTTCGCGACGCGCGGCGCGGGCGCGGGTCCCGCGAAGCGGCCGAGCAGCGCGGGCAGCACGAGGAACGTCGCCGCCCAGCACGAGACGCTGCCGACGGCGCCCATGACGCCGAACTGCGAGAAGCCGCGGAAGCCCGTGAGCGCGAGCGACGCGTAGGCCGCCGCGGCCGCGAGCGCCGCCGCGAGCGTGCTGCGCCACACGTCCTCGACGGCGCCGACGACGGACGCGCGCGTGGGCGCGCCCGCGCGCCGCCGCTCGCGGAACGCCGCGAGCAACACGATCGCGTAGTTGATGCCGTTGCCGAGGATGATCGAGCCCAAGAACGCCGTCGACGAGTTGAGGTAGCCGAACGCGAAGGACGCCGCCGCGAACGCCGCGAGCGTGCCGAGCAGCGCGGGCGCGACGACGAGCGGCAGCGCGCGCAGCGACCGAAAGAACACGACGATCGACAGCCCGATGACGACGACGCACGCGATCGTGACCGAGACGATGTCGTGCTCGACGGCCTCGCGGTTGCGCAGCGTCGCCATGACGGGCCCCGCGGGCATGACCTGCATGTTGGAATTGAATGAAGCCGGCGGGTGCGCCTTCGTGAACGCGCGCACGGCGTCGAGCAGCCCCTGCCCCGCGTTCTCGACGAGCAGGCCACCCGGCGGCAGCGCCGCGACCCACGCGAAGTCGCCGTTGACGAAGTCGCCGTTCGGGAAGCGCTGCTCGAGCGCGCCGCCGCGCGCGCCATCAGCCCGGAGGCTCGCCGCGAGCGTGGCGTCGAGGTCTGCCTTGTCGTCCGACAGATCGACGATGAACGGATTCTTGCGCTTGAGAATCGTCTTGCGCAGCTCGTCGCGCACCTCCTCGAGGTGATCCTCGGAGACGTACAGCCAGCGATTCTGCTGGAAGAAGTCGCGCAGGTCGTGCACGTGCGACGCCGCGAGCTCGCACACCGACGGCGGCAGCGTCTTCAAGTAAGCCGTGAGCGCCTCGGCGTAGCGCACGTTCGCCGCGTGATCGGGCGAGCGCACGCCCACGAGCAGGAGGTTCATGTCGCCCACGCGCGAGCGCGTGCGCTCGAGGCTCACGACGGCGGGGTCGCGCGTCGGCAGGAGCTCGACGAGCGACGTGCGCAGGCGCAGGCGCGACGCCGCCCCCGCCGCCGCGAGCGCCGCGAGCAGCGCGACGGCCATGACGACCCGCGGCCGCTCGGCGATGCGCCCGAGGCCGCGCGTCAAGGTTCCCGGTTCCCGTGTCGTCGCGTGCATGCGCCCCGACATCGCAAGGCCCGGGCCAGCGCGACGCGCCCCGATTTCCGCCGGATATCGCGAAGATCGCCGGCGACCTGTCGAACATTGAACGCCGGCGCCGCGCGCCTCCGGCAGAAGTCAGACGCCGCGAGGCGCAAAGTGACAACCGAAGAAAATGTCCTGCGCCAGTGGCCGACCGTCGATCGGTTGCTAGCTTTGGGGCTCGAGACCCCCCATGGCAACGATCGCTCAAAGCAATGACCCGCGCACCGAGCTCATCCGCAAGCTCGGCTCGTCCACGTTCAACTACTGGTTCGGCTACGTTGCGAACATCTCGCTCGTCGTCTGGCTCGTGAGCCACGCCTTCGCGCACGGCCACCTCACGCTGTCGCCCGCCGCGTTCGTCGGCCTCGCCGTGACCGGCTTCCTGTCGTGGACGCTCGCCGAGTTCCTGCTGCACCGGTACATCTACCACCTGTGGACGTCGTTCCTGACCGAGGGTCACGCGCTGCACCACAAGAGTCCCCGCGCGCTCATCGGCGTGCCCTGGTACCTCACGACGATCATCGTCGTGCTCGTCTTCGAGCTCGTCGCGCTCCCGTTGCGCGCGTCGTCGACGGGCGTCTTCATGGGCTTCTGCTGGCTCGGGTACATCCTCTACTGCGTCGCCCATCACGGCAGCCACCACTGGAGCTTCAAGAGCGGCTGGCTCAAGAAGATGAAGCGCCACCACCTGCTGCACCACGCCCACCCCGAGTACAACTGGGGCTTCACGACCCCGCTGTGGGACCACGTGTTCGGCACGCACTACGACCGCGCGCGCGCGCGCAAGACCGACGCCGCCACGAGCTGACCGCGCCGCTGGAGACGTAGTTCGGCGCCAAACGGCTCACGGCCGGCGATGCACCACGCGGGGGACGCGCGCACCGCGGCCGGCCGCCCTCCGGCGCACATAAAGGGCATGCAGACGCGCACGATCTTCTCAGTCTGTTCTCTCCTTTTTGCGATCGGGTGCGGCGGCGGCGGCGCGATCCAACGAACGTCGGGAACCGCGGGCAGCGGCGGCGGTGAGATGAACGGCGCGGCCGGCGCCTCGAGCGCGGGCACGGCCGGCGCCTCGAGCGTGGGCACGGCCGGCGCCTCGAGCGAAGGCGGCAACGGAGCACCCGCGGCGGGCGGCGCCGGCGGCGCGGTCATCGTCGCGCCAGTCGGAGGCAGCGGCGGCCGTCAGGTCGATGCGGGTGCGCCGTCCACCGTGAGCGCGTCGGACGCCGGCGTCGGGTTCGTGGGAGACATGTCGAAGGCCATGCCGATCGGCGATCAGACGTTGCCGCGCAAGCTCTACATCCTCAACAGCTGCAGCTACGACATCTGGACCTTCGGCCTGCCCAACGGGACGCTCAAGATCGCGGCGGGCGATCTGCAGGTCGTGGGATGGTCCAACAAGTTCTCGGGCCGCGTGTGGCCGCGGTCGGGCTGCGCGGACACGGGCAACAACCCGAAGTGCGCGCAGACGGGCAACGACACGCTCGCCGAGTTCACGCTCAACGCGGGCATGAAGGACGACTGGTACGACATCAGCCTCGTCGACGGCTTCACGATCCCGCTTTCGATCATCCAGCTCGACGGCGCGTGGACGCCGGATCCGAGCTACGTCCCAGGCGGCAAGCTCCTCGGCGACATGAGCTGCGGCAGCCCCGTGTGCGCCGTCGACCTGCTGAAGAATTGCCCCGCGAGCCAGCAGAAGAAGGACAGCATGGGCAACGTCGTCGAGTGCGTGAACGGCGAGAGCAGCAACGGCGGCCACGGCCCCACGGCCGTCACGTCGTACATGAAGATGGCGTGCCCGACGTCCTACACGTACCCGTTCGACGATCCGCAGAGCCTTTTCACGTGCCCGAGCGTCGAGCAGAACAACGGCGTCGGCGCGAAGGACTACGAGATCGTCTACTGCCCGCCGCAATCGCCCGCGTCTTCGCCGGGCTTCCCGTAGTCACGGCGCGCCCGGCACGCCCATGCCGCCTTCGGGCGGGTTCCCCATGCCGCCGTCGGAGGGGCCGCCCATGCCGCCGCCGCTGCCGCCGGGGATCGTGCAGAGCGACTCCGAGGCCGCCGCGCGCACGATGACGGTCTTCCAAGCGAGCAGCGCGCCGTCCGACATCTTCCGCGTCGAGAACGTGTAGTCGGCCACGGCGCTCGCGGCGACGACGCTGTCGTTCTGGTTCGTCGTGTCGCGGTTGCCGCGCGAATCGTACAGCGCCTGGCTCTCGAGGATGTCGTCATTGAGCGTGTCGTCGAAGAAGAGCTGGCTCGTGAGGGAGGCGTCGGTGCCCACGCGGATCGTGAAGTGGACGTGCACCGTGCGGCCCGAGTACCAGCCGGGGTAGCACGTGTCGAAGTACACGACGCCGTTCGCGTCGGTGGTCTGCTTGCCGCGGAAGTAGAGCTTCGACGTGAACTCCGCGTCGTTGCCCGTGCAGAACGCGATGTCCTCGTTCGTCGCGTCGTCGCCCGAGTACTTGCCGACCGCCGAGACGTGCCACACGTCGACGACGGCGCCCGCGAGCGGCCTGCACGCGTCGTCGAGCACCTGGAGGTACACGCGCGTGGGCAGCCCCGCGTAGCCGTAGCTGATGTCCTGGATCGTCTCGGACTGCGACGAGTAGCACGGCCCTTGCGTCGCGCTGCACGTGAGCGCGCACGACGTCTGCGTGACACCGCCCGCGAACGGGTTCGGGTACGTGGCCTTCGCCGTCATCGACGCCGTGCCCCCCGTGGCCCAGGGCACGGAGGCGCCGTCCGTCGCGACGGCGGCCTCCGCGCCCGAGTCCACGCCCGCGTCGGCCCCCCCAACGGTCGTACTGATGTCGCTGCCGGCGTCGGCGGCGGTGAGCGCGTTGTCATTCGAGCATCCGGCGAGCGCCGCGAACGGCGCGACCGCGATCGCGGAACCAAAGCCCCGCAGGACGATTCGACGTGAGAGCAACGGCCGCGTGAGCTTGGTGATCATGCTCGACGGGTTCGCAAGCCGCGTGCCATCACAGCGCCTCGTCGACGGCCGCGGATCGCGCGTCGCGCGCACGCAACGACTGCGCACAGATCGTACAGTGCGCAACGGGCGGCGCGACCCGCCCCGCCGCTACTGCACCGAGAACGACGGCTTGAGGCGCATCGTGAGCGCGTCGGCCGCGGGGGCGTTCTGCTGATCGTCGCAGGTGACGCCGCCGTCCGCGCTCGGCGTCGCGCCGTCGAGAGGCGACGGCGGCGCGAACCACGTCGACGGATCGACGGCGATCGCGATCGTGGGGACGCTCGCGTCGACGCCCGCGGCTTGAACCTCGACGGGAGACGACGGGCGCAGATCGACGTGCGGCCCCTGAAACATGGCGAGCGTCGCCGTGAAGGGCTCGCCGGTCGCCGTCAACGTGCCGGCCAGCGACACGTCCGTGACGTCGAAGTCGACGCGGCTGTAGAGGCCTGGCGGCAGGTCGATCGTGATGGCGACCGCCCCCCCGAGCGCGTTCAGCGCGACGACGTTGTCCATGTGCATGGGCTTCGTCATCGAAGGCGGCGGGCTCGAGGGCGGTGTGTCGCCGAGCGCGTGAACATCGGTGAGGGTCATCGTCGCCGTCGTGAGCGTCACGTCCGTCGACGCGAACGCCTTCGGCGTGAACGTGAGCGTCAGCGTCGGGCTCGCCGGCGTCGCACCGCTCGACGCGGGGCCGCAGGCAGCCAGCGGAGCGAGGACCGCGGCGAGCGCCAGCAACCAACGTCGTTCAACCGCGCGCATCGGCGAGCTTCGAGTGCAAGGCATGTGCCCGGAACGTCCCTTCGACGAATCGAAGATAATTTCTACCATGGCGCACGCGCGATCCTAAACTGGCCGGGCCAACGTGAGCAGCGAGACGACCGTAGACGCGACCCGGCGCGGCGGCCCCGACCCGGGCGCGGGCTCGCGCGCCTACCTCGTCGTACGCGAGAGCGGGTGCGCGCAGGTCATCCACCTCGACGAAGGCGCGGACGTGCTCGTGGGCCGCGGCGAAGAGGCGACCGTGCGCGTCGACGACGCCAAGGCCTCGCGTGAGCACGCGCGCTTCTTGCGTCGTGACGGCGCGCTCGCGCTCGTCGATCTCGGCAGCCGCAACGGCACGCACCTCAACGGCACGCTCATCAAGGGCGGCGAGCGGCCGCTGCGCTCGGGCGACGTCGTGCGCATCGGCGCCGTCGAGATCCTCGTCGCCGAGACGGCGGGCATCGCGACGCCCAGCGCGGGCATGCGCGCCGAGGCCGAGCTCGCGCGGCTGCTCGTCGGCGGCGAGGCGGCGCTCGTGCGGCTGTCGGTCACGACGGACGAGCTCGCGCAGCTCGCGGACGCGCTCGCGGGCGCGACGCTCGTCGAGGAGCAACCGGACGGCGACTGCGCGTGCCTGTTCGAGACGCCGCGCGCCGCCGACGCCGCCGCGATGGCCATCCGCGCGCGCGTCGCGGACGGCGTCGTCGGGGTCGCGCACGCGCCGCAGGACGGCGAGACCTTCGCGGCGCTCTGGCTGCAGACCGACGATGCGTCCGCCAGGCCTTCGGCGCTGCTCCCGGTCGCCGCATCGGCGCCGCCCGGCGTCGTCGTCGGCGATCCGCAGATGGCGCGCGTGTTCGAGCTCGTCAAGAAGGTCGCCGCCGCGCCCACGACCGTGCTCGTGCTCGGCGAGACGGGCGTCGGCAAGGAGATCGTCGCCGAGCAGATCCACCAGCAGAGCCCGCGCGCCGCGGGGCCGTTCCTGCGCCTCAACTGCGGCTCGCTGCCCGAGACGCTGCTCGAGAGCGAGCTCTACGGCCACGAGCGCGGCGCGTTCACGGGCGCCGACAAGCGCAAGCTCGGCTACCTGGAGGCGGCCTCGGGCGGGACGCTGTTCCTCGACGAGATCGGCGAGCTCGCGCTGCCCATGCAGACGCGCCTTTTGCGCGTGCTCGAGAGCGGGCGCTTCATGCGCGTGGGCGGGCGCGAGGAGATCGCCGTCGATCTGCGCGTCGTCGCGGCGACCAACCGCGATCTCGAGGCCGAGGCGAAGGCGGGTCGCTTCCGGCAGGACTTGTACTTTCGCCTGTCGGCGTTCGTGATTCGCATCCCGCGGCTGCGCGATCGCCCGGGCGAGATCGAGCTGTTCGCCGATCTGTTCGCGCGCCAGCTCGCGAAGCGCATGGGCGCGGCGCCGCCCGTCGTCGCGCCCGACGCGCTCGCTCTGCTGCGCCGCCACGCGTGGCCGGGCAACGTGCGCGAGCTGCGCAACGCCATGGAGCACGCCGTCGTGCTCGCCGACGCGGGCGTCATCCGCGCCGAGCACCTCCCCGATTCGCTGCGCGCGACGGACGCGGCCGCGGGATTGCCCGCGGGCCCCATGCGCGCGCAGCTCGCCGAGATCGAGAAGCGCTCCATCCGCGAGGCGCTCGACGCCGAGCACGGCAACCAGACGCGCGCCGCGAAGCGCCTCGGCATCTCGCGCCGCGCGCTGCTGTACAAGCTCGACAAGTACGGCCGCCAGTAGCTGCGCGCGACTGCGCAAGACGCGGACAGTGCGTCGATCGCGTTTCGCCGCGAGCGCGCGCGATCGGCCGGTGTCTCGCGACGCGCGCCGTGGCCCGGCCGATGCACGGAGGTCAGCGCATGAAGCCGCTGCTCACCGTGTCTGCGCTCGCGCTCGCGTTGCCCGCGAGCGCGAGCGCCCAAGATCTGTCCGTCGCGCCGCTTCCGACGACGCGCGCCGAGACCATCACGCGCGAGGCGCCACCGCCCGCGTCGACCAATGACCACCCGACGCCGCGGCTCGAGCTCAGCTACGAGCGCCTCTCGGCCGGCAACGTCGACGGCACGGCCATGCCGCTCGAGGCGCTGCACCTCGACATGTACGCGCTGTCGTGGCGCTGGCTGCGCGCCGGCGTCGAGGCGGAGGCCGGGCGCGGCCACGCCGAGATGTCGGGCGCGTCGGCGTCGGTGAAGACGGCCTGGTCGGCGTGAACGCCGGCCTCCAGCTCCCGGGGCGTGTCACGCCGTTCGTCGAAGGCCGGCTCGACGGCGGCGTGCTCGGCGGAACGCTCGACGGCTCGCTCGCGATCCCGGGGACCACCGTCAGCGTGAGCGGCGTCTCGGCCGCGACCTGGATGGTCGCGCGCGGCCTCGACGTGGGCGCCGAGCTCTACGTCGTGGGCCGCGCCTACCTGTCGCTGTCACTCGGCTGGCTGCGCACGACCTGGGGCAGCGCCGACTACGAGGCGATGCTGGCCGAGGCGGGCGCGAGCTTCAAGTTCAAGGACGTGACGCACGACACCTTCCTCTTCAAGCTCGGCGTCGGGATCTAATCGGCGGCGCTCGTGTACAGCTCCGCGCCGGCGCCGCCGACGCGACGACGCGCGCCCCTCGCGCTCGCGCTCGGCCTCGTCGTCGCCGCGGGCGCGGGCGTCGTCGCCCTCACGCGCGGCGCGACGGACGTGCCCGTCGCGCCGACGCCCGTCGTCGCGACGAAAGCGCCGCCTCCAGCGCCATCACCACCCGCCGTCACCGAGAAGCCCGCGCCGATCCCGCGATCACCGCCCGCGGACGCGCCTCCGAGCCAGCCCCCGCGGCGACGCGCGGCCGCGAAGCGCGCCGCGCCCGCCGAGATGGGCCGGCTCGTCATTCAATGCACGCCGTGGTGCGTGCCCTACGTCGACCGCGAGGCGCGCGGCAAAGACGGCCGTAACTTCCCCCTCGCCGTTCCCGTGGGACCGCACGTCGTCGAGGTGAAGCGCCTCGACGATCACCAGCGGCGCGACGTGCGCGTCGTCGCGGGCGACGCGCAGATCCTGAAGTTCACGTTCGAGTGACGATCACATCTGATACAGGTGGTGCCCCGCCCACTCGAGCGCGCGCGGGTGGTTCATGAGCGCCTCGGCCGCGGGCGGGTGGCGGCGGCACCAGAACATGAACGCCTCGGCGGCCGGACGGTGGCGCGCCATGACCTCGTTGAAGAACGGCCAGCCCTGGTGCGTGTACGCGAACGCGTCGAGGCCCTCGCCCGGGTGCGTGATCGTCCAGGTCACGAACTCGTGCGACTTCTCGGGGTGATGACCGTCCCACTCGAAGAAGCGCCGCGCCGCCTGCGGGTGCGCGCGCGCCCAATCGCCGAGCTCGCGCGCGGCCTCGGGATGCACGTCGGCCCAACGCTCGAGCGGCACGGGTCCGCGCGTCGGCGGCGCCATCGCGGCGGGCGGCGGTCCAGTCGGCGGGGGTGACGTCGTCGCGCATCCGACGGTTGCGAGCGCGAGGGTGGCGACGAGCAGCGTGCGAGCGACGGGGGCGAGGATCATCGGGGCTCCTGGGCGAAGGGTTCGCGTTCTGACGTCGCGCGCGACGAATTCGTTCCAACGACGTCGTGAAGATTTCCGTCGCCGACTCTCGCGGGCGTTCATTTTGTTGACGGCCGCTGCGGGCAGGCCCCGATTTTATCGGCGGTGCGGGGTTTGCTTCGTGGAAAATCGCCACGTGCGTGCCCTCGTCGTCGTCATCGCCCCCCTGCTCGTGATCTCGGCGCCCCTGCGCGCTCAGCCGGCGGCCGCGCCGCCCGAGATCGATCCGGCCAGCGTCGTGCTGTTCGTCGATCAGGGCCGCCTCGAGCTGCGCGGCGCCCACCTCGCGGGCGTGCGCGTCGCGTGGCCAGCGCCCGCGCCGGGCGCCGACACCTGCCTCGATCCCAAACCGACGGCCGACGGCAAGGGCGAAACATGCGCGTTCGCGGTCCCGCGCGACGCCGCGGCGACGCTGACCTGGGGGCTTCCCGGCGCGGCCGCGCAGCCGCTGCATCCGGCGCGCTTCGTCGTCGACCGTCTGCTGCCCGCGGCGGCCGTGATCGATCTCACGAGCGGCGTGGGTCGCATCGTCCTCACCCACCCCGAGCTCGTCGCGTCGGTCGACTGCGCCTCGGCCCGCTGCGAGCTCGGCGACGGCGCCGTCTTCGTGCGGGCCGTCTCGGGCGGCGCGACGACGCTCGCGCTGCGCCTGCGGCTCGCGCCACACGCCTTCGTCACGCGCGCCGACGCGCAGGAGTCGACGACGACGCGCACGGTGTCGGTCGTGCACTGCGCGGCGCAGGTCGCGTCGGGTCCGCCGCTCCGCCACGCCGACGATACGAAGATCGTCGTGCGCCTCGATGCGCGCTGCGGCGGCGAGGCGCGCGACCTGCGCTGGACGATCGACGGCGATCCGGCGCCCGTCGACCGCGTCGAGAAGACGGCCGACGCGACGTTCGTCGTGCTCGCGGCGCGCGACCTCGAGGACGGCGAGGTCTCGATCCTCGCGACGCGCCCCGAGCCCGACGACTCGGTCGTCGCCGTCGCGCGCGCGATGACGCGGCCCGCGCCCCAACCGCGCGCGACGCTCGAGCTCCCGGGCGCGGGACACATCGCCTTTCTGCCGACCAACCGCGACGCCGTCTTGCGCGCGAGCCCCGCGGGCGATCACGCGCGCTTCGTGCCGCTGCCCATCGAGGGCGCCTACCGCGTGACGTCCGACGGCAAGACGACGCGCGTTCGCGGCGAGGACAGCGCGGGCGGCTCCGTGGCGCTGCGCTTCGGCTACCGCGTCGACACGCTGCCGCCGGCGTTCGCGGGCACCGATCTCGCCGTGCTCACGGAGCCGCTGCAGCGGTCGATCCACGAGGCGTCGGTGCCGGCGCCGCTCGCGACGTCGTCGCTCGGCGCCGCGCCGCTGCTCGAGCTCGACTGCGGCGACGGCCGCGGCGGCGTCACGCGCGTCGTCCCCGGCGTCGAGACGTCGATCCCGTTCGCGGCGCGCGCGGGCTGTCGGCTCGTCATTCACCGCGAGCGCCTGCGCGCCGAGGACGGCACGCAGGATCTCACGATCGACGTGACCATCACGAAGGTCGACGACTCTCCGCGCGCCGACGCGCACACGAGCGAGCGCCTGCTGCTGCGCCCGGGGACCGAGCCGCGCCTGTTCTGGATCCACGGCGTGCGCGCGCCCTTCGATCGCGTCACCGTGCGCGTCTCTCACGTCGTCGACGAGACGCGCGACGTGGGCGACGCCGAGCTGCGCGCCAACCTGCCCTCGGCGCAGTGGCTGCTCGTCGTGGGGCAGGCGCACCTCCGCTTCTACGCGACGGCCGCCATCCCGACGGGGCTCTTCCGCATCACGGCGCCCAGCGACGTGCTCACGCTGAACTTCGGCGCGCTGTCGCGCCTGACGTGGCTCGACCGCGAGGGCCACGAGGGGCTGCTCGGCCTCGAGCTTGGCGCCATGGGCATCGGCCTCGCGGCGACGCCCAACTTTCCGCGCACGCTCGCCATCCTCGGGGGCCTGGGCGTCGGCATCCCGATCGGCAACCGCGGCGAGACGTCGCAAGCGTCGGTCAACCTGCACGCGTGGATCGCCTACGAGCTGCGCAGCGACTACTACATCAACCAAACAACGATGACGGGCCCGCTCGCGAGCCACTGGTCGTTCCTGTTCGGGCCCAGCATCACGATCGGCAACGTCGGCACGAACCTGTGAGGCTCAACCGCGGCGCGGCGGCGTTTCGTTGACATGGACATGGCCGTGGCCGACGGCGCGCGGAAGCCGCACGACGACCGACGTGCCGTGGTCGGGTGACGCGAAGATCTTGCACGTGCCGCCCAGCGCCCGCACGGCGCGCTCGACGATCGCGAGGCCGAGCCCGTGGCCCGGGATCTCGCGCGCGCCCTCGGCGCGATAGTGCGGCTCGAAGACGTGCGCGGCGCTGGCCGGATCCATGCCGACGCCGTTGTCCTCGACGGCGAGCGCGATCTGATCGCCCTGACGCTCGGACTTGATCTTGATGCGCAGCGGACGCTGCCGCGAGCGAAACTTGGCCGCGTTCTCGAGCAGGTTGCGCACGATCTGCTCGAGCACGCCCGGGCCGCAGGCCACGGGATCGCCCGTGAGCTCGGTCATGACCTCGGCATCCGCCAGCTCAACGCGCAGCTCCTCGAGGACGCGCGCCACGGCGGCGCCCGGCACGATCTCGCCCGACGCCGCGCGGCCCGCGCGCGCGAGCTCGAGCATGTCGTCGATGACGCGCGCCATGCGGCCCACGGCCACCTGGATGCGAGACGCCATCTCACGCACCTCGGCGGGCGCGTCCTTGTTGAGCGACATGAGATCGGCATAGCCGCGGATGGGGCTGAGCGGCACGCGCAGATCGTGCGCCGCGCGCCCCGCGAACGCGTCGAGGTCGCGGTTTCGCTCCTCGACGAGCGCGAGGTGCGTCGCGACGAGCAGCCGCTGCCGCCCGAGCAGCCGCCACAGGATCGCGGCGATGACGGCCGCGAGCGCGAAGGCGAGCCCACCCACGAGCGTGTCGGCGAGGATGGCGTCTTCGTGGATGCGGTGGATGGCGTCGACGCTCTCGTCGGCCGACTTCCCGTTGATGCGCACGAGCTTGTCGATCGATACCTCGATGTCGCTCGCGAGCTCGGCCGTGGGTTGACCCGAGCTGGCCGCGGCGCGCAGCTCGGTGAGCAACGCCTGCAGGACGTTCCACTCGTCGTGCTCGCCGGGCGCCGTCGCGAGCCGGTCGTAGGCGACCGAGTCGACCGTGATGCGCTCACCGATGGTGGCGATGTCCTCGGCCGCGAGCCCAGGCGCGACGAGCCGGTGGGCCTGGGCGCGCAGATCGTCGACGAGCTCGATCGAGCGCTGCGCGTTCTCGACAATCTCCGAGGTGCGTGCCGACACGCCGCGCGCGACGACGAGGTCCGTGCCCAACATGGCGAGGAACAGCAGCGCCACGACGAGCAAGGCCGCGAACACGGGCCAGATCGACGGGACGCCCTCGGGTTTCATCTTGGTTTGTATGATAATGGGGATCCATGGTCGCCCGCGCGCGGATCCTCGTCGCCGAGGACGATGATCTCACGCTCGAGCTGCTCACGACGGTCCTGCGGTCGGCGGGCCACGACGTGACGGCCGTCGCCGACGGACAGCTCGCCCTCGACGAGCTCGCGCGGCAGCCGTTCGACCTCGTCGTGGGCGACGTGCAGATGCCGCGCGCGAGCGGCCTCGAGATCCTCGACGCCCTCAACGCGCGCCACCCCGAGACGCCGCTCGTCCTCGTGACGGCGTACGCCAACCCGGGCGCCGCCATGGACGCGATCTCGCGCGGCGCGGCCGACTACCTGGCCAAGCCCGTCGACGTCGTCGCGCTGCAGACGACGGTCGCGCGCACGCTCGAGCGCAAGCGCCTCGCGGGCGAGAACCGCCAGCTGCGCCGCGCCGCCATCGAGCCGAAGACGCTGATCGGCACGAGCGCCGCCATGCTCGAGCTGTACAAGCAGATCGCGCAAATCGCGCCCACCGACACGACGGTCCTCGTCACGGGCGAGAGCGGCTCGGGAAAAGAGATGGTCGCGCGCATGCTGCACGAACGCAGCGCGCGCTCCGCGCAGCCGTTCGTCGCCGTCAACTGCGGCGGCCTCGCCGAGACGTTGCTCGAGAGCGAGCTGTTCGGCCACGAGCGCGGCGCCTTCACGGGCGCGCACTCGCAGCGCCGCGGCCTCTTCGAGTCGGCGAACGGCGGCACGGTGTTCCTCGACGAGATCGGCGACGTGCCCGTGAAGATGCAGGCGCAGCTGCTGCGCGTGCTGCAGGAGGGTGAGATCCGCCGCGTGGGCGGCGACGTCGCCATCCCCGTCAACGTGCGCGTCGTCTCAGCGACCAACCGCGATCTCGAGGTCGAGATCGCCGAGCAGCGCATGCGCCGCGATCTGTACTACCGCCTCAACGTCGTCGCGCTGAACGTGCCGGCGCTGCGCCAGCGCGGCGACGACATCGACGCGCTCACCCGCTACTTCGTCGCGCGCCACGCGGCGCAGATCGGCCGCCCCATCCCCGAGATCGCGCCCGAGACGCTGGCGCGCCTGCGCGCCCACGCATGGCCCGGTAACGTGCGCGAGCTCGAGAACGCGCTCGCGCGCGCCGTCGCGATGTCGTCGCGTGGGATTGTCCTGCCCGAGGACCTGCCGGCCGTCGTCTCGGGCGAGCCCGAGGCCGAAGGCACGGCGATCGACCGCGGGTGGCCCACGCTCGACGAGCTCGAGAATCGGTACGTCGATCGCGTGCTCGCCCAATGCGACGGCAACAAGACCGATGCGGCGACCATCCTCGGCGTCGACCGCCGCACGCTCCAGCGCTTGCTCGCGCGACGGACCGGCAAGATCGAGACGGACGACTAGACCCATGGGCCTCGCCCTCGAGCGGCAATTTGCCAGCGCGCCGGCGCGGCAATTTGCCGCGCATCGACGCGGCAATCTGCCGCGGTCGCATGGGTTTTACTACCTAAGGTAACGGTCTACCTGGCCACGATTTGGGCACGCACGGTGCATCAGGTGCGTCCGCCTTCCCAAGTCGTCGCGCATGTTTTTGACCTTCCGAAAAGTGGCGAGCGTGGTTTTCGTGGGCGTCGCCTTCGCTTCGGCGGTCGCCGCGACCTTGACGGTGCACGCCACGTTGATGCTGCTACGGGGCGTACGCCCCGCGGGCCGGCCGCGCGCAGAAAGCTAACGGGCCGGGCACGCACATTGCTCGAAGGGCGGCCGAGCTCGCCGCCCCATGCTCGATCGCCTCATCGACT